>NZ_JBLVOH010000136.1:25421-33737 GCF_053543675.1 Microbacterium umsixpiens | reverse complement strand
TCGCGTCCACCCTCACGCGGGCCGCTGCGGCGCGCGCCGGCGGGGCCGCGGTCGGGCTTGATCTCGATCAACCGACCGGAGATGCGGGTGTCGCGAAGCTTCTCCAGGACGGTCGGACTCATGTTCGCCGGAAGCTCGACGACCGAGAAGTCGGGACGGATGTTGATCGCGCCGAAGTCGTCACGGCCGAGGCCGCCTTCGTTCGCGAGGGCACCGACGATCTGGCGCGGTTCGACCCGATGACGGCGACCGACCTCGATGCGGTATGCCGTGTAGTCGCCGCGACCTCGACGCTCACGCGGTTCGCGGGACTCACGCGCGTCCCGTCCCGTGCGCTCGCGCGGAGGGCGATTATCTGCTTCGACAGCCTTCGTCAGCGGGTCGTTGGCGGGATCGAGGAGCAGAGGCTTGTCGCCCTGAGCCACCACGGCGAGAGCTGCTGCCACGTCGGCCTCGGGGACGTCGTGGTGGCGGACGTAGTGCGCGACGATGTCACGGAACGCATCGATGCGGCCGGTCTCCGACAGCGCGGTGGTGATCGCGTCGTCGAAGCGGTTCAGACGCGTGGTGTTCACGTCCTCCGTGCTGGGCAGCTGCATCTGAGCGGGCTGCTGACGGGTGGCCTTCTCGATGTGCTTCAGGAGGTAGCGCTCGCGCGGGGTGATGAAGCTGATCGCATCGCCCGATCGTCCCGCACGACCCGTGCGACCGATGCGGTGCACGTACGACTCGGTGTCGGTGGGGATGTCGAAGTTGACGACGTGGCTGATGCGCTCGACGTCGAGACCGCGAGCGGCCACGTCGGTCGCGACGAGGATGTCGAGTTTGCCGTCCTTGAGCTGGTTGACACTACGCTCGCGCTGCACCTGGGGCACGTCGCCGTTGATCGCGGCTGCGGAGTATCCCCGGGCCCGCAGCTTCTCGGCCAGCGTTTCGGTCTCGTTCTTGGTGCGCACGAAGACGATCATCCCGTCGAAGTTCTCGACCTCGAGGATGCGGGTGAGCGCATCGACCTTCTGCGCATACGACACGACGAGGTAGCGCTGCGTGATGTTCGTGCCGGTGGCGGTCTTGGACTTGATGCTGATCTCTTCCGGCTCACGCAGGTACTTCTGCGCGAGTCGACGGATCTGCGGCGGCATCGTGGCCGAGAACAGCGCGACCTGCTTCTCCTCCGGGGTCTGCGCGAGGATCTGCTCGACGTCTTCCGCGAAGCCCATCTTCAGCATCTCATCGGCCTCATCGAGCACCAGATACTTCAACTCGGACAGGTCGAGTGTGCCCTTGGCGAGGTGGTCCATGATTCGGCCGGGCGTACCGACGATGACGTGGACGCCGCGTCGCAGCGCGGACAGCTGCACGCCGTAGCCCTGTCCGCCGTAGACGGGGAGGACGTGTACGCCCTTCATCTTCGAGGCATAGGACTCGAATGCCTCGCACACCTGGAGTGCGAGCTCACGGGTGGGAGCGAGCACGAGCGCCTGCGGGATCTTCTGGGAGACATCGAGGCGTTCGAGGACGGGAAGCGCGAAAGCGGCGGTCTTACCCGTTCCGGTCTGTGCCTGGCCGACGACGTCGCGGCCGGCGAGAAGCGTCGGAATGGTCGCCGCCTGGATGGGCGACGGGGTCTCGTAGCCGAGGTCCTTGATGGCTTTGAGGACGGGCCCGGTGATGCCGAGCTCCTCGAATCCGGGGGTCGCGGGGGAGTCCTCGGGGGCGTCGGTCAGCACTGCATCTTCAGGGGTCACTTCCCAAGGGTAGCGCGCTGCGGCGCTCGGCGCCTGTGAGGACGACCTCAGGCGCCGGTGGTCAGGGCGAGCAGCTTCTCCTTGACCTGACGTCGGAGCACCTTCCCGATCAGCGATTTGGGGAGCTCGTCGACCACGAACACACGACGCGGCACCTTGTACGGAGTGAGGATGCTGCGGGCGAAATCTCGGATCGCCTCCACATCGACATCGGTTCCGGCATCCACGACGATGGCGGCGACGACCTCCTCGCCGGAGTGCTCGCTCGGCAACCCGACGACCGCGGCATCCGCGACCTGGGGGTGCTGGCGCAGCGCGTTCTCGACCTCGGTGGGCGCGACGTTGAAGCCGCCGGTGATGATGAGCTCCTTGATGCGATCGACGATGCGGACGAATCCGGCGTCGTCGATCGTGACGATGTCACCGGTCCGGTACCAGCCGTCGACAAAGACGGCTTCCGTCTCCTCGGGCTTGCCGTAATACCCCGAGAACACCTGGGGGCCGCGCACGACGAGTTCTCCGGCTGATCCGGCCGGGACGTCTTCGCTCGGGTTCTCCGGGTCGACGACACGGCATTCGGTCCCGGGCAGGGGGAGCCCGACCGTGCCGGGCTCGCGGTTGTCCGCGACCGGGTTCGCCATCAGGACGGGCGAGCACTCGCTCAGTCCGTAGCCCTCGACGAGGTAGCCATGCGTGGCCTCTTCGAAGGGGACGACCAGCTCGTGCGGCAGTGCCATGGCGCCGGAGATCGCGACCTCGATGCCGTCGAGCGACACACCCTTCTCCTTCGCTGCGGCGAGGAGGCGGTCCGCGATGGGCGGCACGAGTGGGAGGAATGTCGCGGGGTGCTTCTTGACGACGTCGAGCACGAGGTCCGGATCGAACTTGGGGAACAGCACGAGTCGGGCACCCATCGACATCGCGAATGTGAGGCAGAGCGTGAGGCCGTAGGCGTGGAACATCGGCAGGACCGCATAGACCACGCAGCCCTTGCCGCGCTGGATCGACGGCACCCAGGCCTGAGCCTGCGCGGCGTTGGCGAGCAGGTTGCGGTGTGTGAGGGCCGCGCCCTTCGGCGTTCCCGTGGTGCCGGACGTGTACTGGATGATCGCGAGATCGTCGGTGCGCGGCATCGGATGTGAGGCGGGGATCGGCTCGGAGGCCAGGAGAGAATCCCACGCGACGGTACCGCGCACCTTCTCGGTCAACGCCGCGCGCGACTCGCGAGCCTTGGCGACCGGGAGCCGTAGCGCGAAACGGGTGACGAACGGCATGGCGCGGGTCACGTCGACGGAGATGAGGTTCGTGACGGCCAGATCCGTCGGGAACTCCTGCACCGTGGACACGACCTTGTTCCACACGATCGCGTGCTTCGCGCCGTGATCCTCGAACTGCTTGCGCAGTTCGCGAGGGGTATAGAGAGGGTTGTGCTCGACGGCGACAGCGCCGAGACGGAGTACCGCGTAGAAGGCCACGATGTGCTGGGGGCAGTTCGGTAGAACGATGGCGACCGGGTCTCCTGCGCGGACCCCGAGGTCGCGAAGCCCTGCTGCGGCGCGGTCGATCGCCGACTGCAGCTGTGCGTAGGTGGTCTCGCGGCCGAAGAACTGCAGGGCGGGAGCGTCCGGGTAGTCGCGGGCCGAAGCGGCGACGATGTCGACGAGCGAGCCGTCCACGGGAGGGAGGTCGTCGGGGACTCCTGCGGCATAGCTGGCGATCCACGGGCGAGGGGGCTGGAACGTGCTCACCCGCCCAGCATAGGACGGCGCTGTGCTTGACACCTTCCGGCTATGGCGCTGTACTTAAGCGATTACTTAATCACGGAGGTGTCATGGCGGCCATCACGGACGATCTCTCGCTCGTGTTCCATGCGCTCGCGGACCCCACGCGGCGACGAATGCTCGAGCGGCTCAGTCGCGGAGACGCCACGGTGGGTGAGCTCGGTGCCCCGTTCTCGATCAGCGCTCCCGCTGTTTCGCAACACCTGCGGGTGCTCGAGAAGGCCCGGCTCGTCGAGCGCCGCACGCGCGCGCAATGGCGCGTGTGCTCGCTCTCCCGCGAGCCGCTGGACCAGGCGTCCGAATGGGTGGAACGCAATCGCAGGGAGTGGCACGAGCGATTCGAGCGGCTGGATGCCGTGCTCGCGCGGGACGAGGACGAAGAAGCATGATGAGCGGTCGCGGCGCGGGACCGCGCGAGCTGGAGATCTCACGGACCTTCGACGCGACGCCCGAGCGTCTGTGGAAGGCGTGGACCGATCCCACGGTGATGGCGCGCTGGCTGCATCCACACGGTCTGCATACCCCGGAGGAGACGGTATCCGTCGATCTCCGGGTGGGTGGGGTGTTCCGGTTCTCGATGATCGACCAGGCGGGGGCGTCGTTCGAGAGCGGAGGGGAGTACCTCGAACTGCGCGAACCGGAGTTCCTGCGCTGTACCTGGGGTGCGCCGGACGCACCTGTGGCCGAGATCGAGGTGCGCCTCGCCCCGGTCGACGGGGGACGAACGCAGATGACGTTCCGACTCCTCGGCGCCGTGGACGACACCGGGCATGAAGACAGCGTGTGGACGGGATGGCGCGAGGCCATCGCAGAACTGATGGCCGAGATGGGAGAAGCGCATGGGTGAGATAACGATCGAGCAGATCGTCAGCGTCGATGGATACGCGGCCGACCGCGGGGGAGGTATCGGCTTCTTCGACGATGTCGACTTCGGTGACCAGGCAAGCGCCGACACGGAGCAGATGCGATGGCTCGGCGGTGTCGAGGCGATCCTCCTCGGCAGACGTACGTACGAGATGTTCGCAGATTACTGGCCGCATGCCGATCCACGCGTGGACGCTGTTGCGGGACCGATCAGTCGTCTTCCCAAGTACGTCGTGAGTCGCACGCTCGAGCGCGCACCGTGGGGTGAGGGTGAGATCGAGATCCTGCGCGAGGGCCCGGAGCGTGCCGCGCGGGCGCTCACCGCGCAGTACGGCTCTGTCGCCGTATGGGGGAGCCTCGAGCTCACGGATGCACTGTTCCGGGCGGGGCTCGTGGACGTGCTCCGTTTCCGCATCGTGCCGGTGCTCATCGGTGCGGGGCGCACGGTGGCACCACCGGAGATTGGTGGAATTCCGCTCGAACTGATTGCCGGCCATCGCGACGCGAACGGCATCGTGACCGATGAGTACCGTGTGCGTCGCTCGCCACGACCGGCCGGTGCCACGACCTAGACTGGAGGGGTGTCTGAAATCACCCCTGAACTCGTGCGCCATCTCGGTGTGCTCGCACGCATCCAGCTGAACGACGACGAGGTGTCGCGGCTCACGGGCCAGCTCGACGCGATCGTCGACAACATCGCGAAGGTCTCGGAGGTTGCGACAGATGATGTCGTCGCGACGAGCCACCCGATCCCGCTGAGCAATGTCTTCCGACCGGATGTGGTCGGGCAGACGCTCACGCACGAGCAGGTGCTGCAGAACGCTCCGGACGCCGCGGACGGCCGCTTCCGGGTCACCGCGATCCTGGGAGAAGAGCAGTGAGCGACATCATCCGACTGAACGCGGCCGATCTCGCCGCCAAGCTCTCCACGGGCGAGGTGTCGAGCGTCGAGGCGACGCAGGCGCACCTCGACCGCATCGCCGCCGTCGACGGTGACGTGCACGCCTTCCTGCACGTCAACGAGGGAGCGCTCGAGGCCGCAGCCGCGATCGACGCCCGCCGCGCTTCCGGTGAATCCCTGGGGCCTCTCGCCGGTGTGCCGTTGGCGATCAAGGACGTTCTGGTGACGACCGACCAGCCCACGACCAGCGGCTCGCGCATCCTCGAGGGATATCGCTCGCCCTACGACGCCACGGTCGTCGCACGCTCGCGCGCAGCAGGGATGATCGCTCTCGGCAAGACCAACATGGACGAGTTCGCGATGGGTTCCTCCACGGAGCACTCGGCGTACGGCCCCACGCACAACCCGTGGGATCTCGATCGCATCCCCGGCGGGTCCGGCGGTGGCTCCGCCGCTGCTGTCGCCGCGTTCGAGGCTCCGCTTGCGCTCGGCTCCGACACCGGCGGGTCGATCCGTCAGCCCGCGCACGTCACCGGCACGGTGGGCGTCAAGCCCACATACGGCGGCGTGAGCCGCTACGGTGCGATCGCACTCGCCTCCAGCCTCGACCAGGTCGGCCCGGTCTCCCGGACGGTCCTCGATTCCGGGCTGCTGCACGACGCCATCGGCGGGCACGACCCCAAGGATTCGACCTCGCTGCGCGACGAGTGGCCCTCGTTCGCCGAGGCCGCCCGCGAAGGGGCGCGCGGAGACGTGCTCAAGGGGCTCAAGGTCGGCGTGATCCGCGAACTCCCGGACAGCGGCTTCCAGCCCGGTGTCGCGGCGTCGTTCCGCAGCGCGCTCGCGCTCATGGAGGCTCAGGGCGCCGAGATCGTCGAGATCGGCGCTCCACACTTCGAATACGGAGTGGCTGCGTACTACCTGATCCTCCCCGCCGAGGCTTCGAGCAACCTCGCGAAGTTCGACTCCGTGCGCTTCGGCCTGCGGGTGACGCCCGACGGCAACCCCACGGTCGAGGACGTCATGTCCGCGACCCGCGACGCCGGCTTCGGCGATGAGGTCAAGCGCCGCATCATCCTCGGCACGTACGCGCTGTCGGCCGGATACTACGACGCTTACTACGGCAGCGCACAGAAGGTCCGCACGCTCATCCAGCAGGATTTCGCGAGCGCGTTCGCCGAGGTCGACGTGATCGCGACGCCCTCGGCCCCGACCACGGCGTTCAAGCTCGGGGAGAAGATCGATGACCCGCTGCAGATGTACCTCAACGACATCACGACCATCCCGGTGAACCTCGCCGGGGTCCCCGGCATCTCCATTCCGAGCGGCCTCGCGGATGACGATGGCCTGCCCGTCGGCATCCAGTTCATCGCTCCGGCGCGCGAGGATGCCCGTCTCTACAAGGTCGGCGCCGCGCTCGAGACGCTGCTCGTCGATTCGTGGGGCGCGCCGCTGCTCACTCGTGCTCCGCAGCTCGCAGAAGGGAAGCGCTGATGGCCGCCGCCAAGCTCATGGACTTCGACAAGGCGCTCGAGCTGTTCGAGCCGGTCCTCGGTTTCGAGGTCCACGTCGAGCTCAACACGAACACGAAGATGTTCTCCGATGCGCCGAACCCGGCCAACGAGGCGTTCCACGCCGCGGAGCCGAACACGCTCATCGCGCCGGTCGACCTCGGACTGCCCGGGTCGCTGCCGGTTGTGAACGAGACGGCGATCCGCTCGTCGATCAGTCTGGGCCTCGCGCTCGGCTGCTCGATCGCCGAATCGAGCCGGTTCGCGCGCAAGAACTACTTCTACCCCGACCTGGGCAAGAACTACCAGATCTCGCAGTACGACGAGCCGATCGCCTATGAGGGCTCGGTCGAGGTCGAGCTCGAGGACGGGACGCTCATCACGATCCCGATCGAGCGTGCGCACATGGAGGAAGACGCCGGAAAGCTCACCCACATGGGCGGAGCCACCGGACGTATCCAGGGGGCCGAGTACTCGCTCGTCGACTACAACCGTGCGGGGGTGCCGCTGGTCGAGATCGTGACCAACATCATCTACGGCACCGAGCACCGAGCGCCGGAGGTCGCCAAGGCCTACGTGCAGGCGATCCGCGACATCGTTCGCGGGCTCGGCATCTCCGAGGCTCGGCTGGAGCGCGGCAACCTGCGCTGCGACGCGAACGTTTCGCTGCGCCCGCGGGGTACAGACAAGCTCGGTACCCGCACGGAGACGAAGAACGTGAACTCGATGCGCTCGGTCGAGCGCGCCGTGAGGTACGAGATCCAGCGACAGGCGCAGATTCTCGCCGATGGCGGCACGATCACACAGGAGACGCGGCACTGGCACGAGGACACCGGCACGACCTCGCCGGGACGCCCGAAGTCGGATGCCGACGACTACCGCTACTTCCCGGAGCCTGATCTGCTGCCCGTGGAACCGGCCGCCGAGCTGATCGAAGAGTTGCGCGCCGCGCTTCCGGAGCAGCCCGTCGCTCGTCGTCGCCGTCTCATGACGGAGTGGGGCTTCACGGACCTCGAATTCCAGGACGTCCGCAACGGCGGCCTGCTCGAGGTCGTCGAGGCGACGATCGCTGCCGGCGCCACTGCGGCCACCGCACGCAAGTGGTGGACGGGTGAGATCAGCCGTCTCGCGAACGCACAGGAGAAGGACGCGACCGACCTGATCAGCCCGGAGAACGTTGCTGCGCTGCAGAAGCTCGTCGATGCGGGAACCCTCACCGACAAGCTCGCCCGCCAGGTGCTCGAAGGCGTCATCGCCGGCGAGGGCACGCCGCAGGAGGTCGTGGACGCCCGCGGGCTCGCGGTCGTGTCGGATGACGGCGCGCTGATCGCCGCGATCGACGAGGCCCTGGCCGCTCAGCCCGACGTGATGGCGAAGATCAAGGATGGCAAGGTGCAGGCCGCCGGCGCTGTGATCGGCGCCGTCATGAAGGCGATGAAGGGTCAGGCGGACGCCGCACGTGTCCGTGAACTCATTCTCGAGCGCGCTGCCCAGTAGCGTGCCACCCCGGG
>NZ_JBLVOH010000136.1:21332-25401 GCF_053543675.1 Microbacterium umsixpiens | reverse complement strand
GGCCGGGGGGAGAATGGTCGTATGGGACACGGTGACGGCAGAGGGCGCATCGTCTCCGCCGTCGATGCCGACGACACGGGAACCCGCATCCTGCACGTCGACATGGACGCGTTCTATGCGGCCGTCGAGGTGCTCGATGATCCCTCCCTCCGTGGTCTGCCGCTGATCATCGGGGCGCCGGACGGCCGTTCCGTCGTCTCGAGTGCGTCCTACGAGGCTCGTCGCTATGGCGTCCGTGCGGCGATGCCGGTTTCCCAGGCGATACGGCTGTGCCCGTCCGCGCGCATCGTCCTCCCGCATTTCCACCGGTACCAGGAGGTCTCACGGCAGGTGATGGCGATCTTCGAGTCGTTCACGCCCCTCGTCGAGCCGCTGTCGGTCGACGAGGCGTTCCTCGATGTGCAGGGCGTGCGCCGCCTCTGGGGGAGTCCCGCTCGCATCGCGGAGTTGATCCGGCAACGAGTGCTCGACGAGGTCGGCATCACCTGCAGCGTGGGCGTCGCCGCCACCAAGCACGTCGCGAAGATGGCGTCCACGATTTCGAAGCCCGATGGCATGCTCGTCGTCGCAGCGAAGGACACGCTCGACTTCCTCGCGCCGAGACCGGTTCGCGCGATGTGGGGCGTCGGGCCGAAGGCTGCGGAGGCGCTCGAGGCGCGAGGCATCCGCACGGTGCAGGATGTGCGCGAGGCGCCGCGAGAGATGATCGACAGGGCTGTGGGTGCGGCCCTCAGTGCGCGCCTCGCGCAGCTGGCGATGGGACAGGATCCGCGTGCCGTCGACACGGAACGCGTGGAGAAGAGCATCGGTCATGAGGAGACATTCGACACCGACATCCTGGATCGGGATTTTCTCCGTGCGGAGCTCCTGCGACTCGCCGATCGCGTCGCAGCGAGGCTGCGGCGTGCCGACTGGGAGACGGCGACCGTCGCGATCAAGATCCGATTCGACGACTTCCGCACGCTCAGCCGCTCCGTGACCCTGAGCGAGCCCACTGCGGTCGGTCAGCGGATCGGCGAGGCAGCCCAGACACTGTTCGAGCAGATCGATCGGCGGGACCCCGTGCGACTCGTCGGCGTCCGCGCCGAGAACCTGCGCCCCGCTGGCGGTGGCGGTCTCGGCCTCTGGGACGACGACGAGGATTGGCGCAAGGTCGAGGGCGCCGTCGACGAGGCCGTGGCACGGTTCGGCTCCGCGACGATCAGCCGCGCGCGACACATCGGGCGTGCCGATGGCCGAGGCGCCGCGCAGCATCCGAAGGCGCACGGCCTGGATTGATCTCACGCGCGCCCTGTTCCTCGGCTACCGTGGAGGTATGCCGAACATCGCACTGGAACTCGGAAAGCAAGCAGCGTCCTTCGGCGTGAAGAGCGCTTACGGAGAGCCTCAGGATGTCGACGGGGTGAGCATCACTCCCGTTGCATTCACATACTCCGGATTCGGCGGTGGCAGCGGCGACGGTGCCGAAGGCGGGGGAGGGGGCGGTGTCTCCGTCCCGGTCGGGGTCTACGTCCGGCGAGAAGAGGGTCTCCGCTTCGAGCCCAACATCGTCACGCTGCTCCTCGTGGCGGTGCCGTTCGTCTGGGTCACCGGGCGGGCTCTCGTGCGCATCATCCGTGCCCTCAAGAAGTGACGACCCCGTCGCGACGGCTCTGGAGCGCGCTGCGACCCTGATCGAACAGGACATCCGCGCACTGGCGGCCGCGAATCCTGTGGTCCTGATCGACGGCGGCAGCGGCGCGGGGAAGTCCTCTCTCGCGGCGAGGCTCGTCAGGCGCTGGCCCGTCCTCGGTCACGTGCAGCTCGTCGCCCTCGATTCGATCTATCCCGGTTGGGATGGCCTCGACGACGGAGCAGAACGTGCTCTCGAGTGGATCCTGCGTCCGCACGGTCGCGGATACCTCGGCACGTGGCGGCGCTGGGATTGGGAGTCGGAGGCCGAGGCGGAGAGCCACGCGGTCGACCCTGCCCTCGGCGTGATCATCGAGGGCAGTGGAATCCTGCGACCATCGACAGCGGGTCTCGCGGACGTCAGGGTCTGGGTGGAATCCGCGGAGGCGTCGCGGAAGACCCGGGCGCTGAATCGTGACGGAGAGACGTACCGTCCGCACTGGGATCGCTGGGCGGCGCAGGAACGCCGTCATCTCGAACGGGACGACCCTCGTGCTCTGGCCACTCGGATCGTCGACGTCCCGTAGGTCAGATCTCCGACGCGGATTCCGCCTCATCGGCAGCCTGGATGATCAGCTCCAGCCGATAGCCGACCCATTCGTAGACATCGTGGCGGCCGTCTTCGTCGGTCTGGACATCGGACGTGATTCCGAGTCGCGTGGCGATGACGAGACGGATGGCGGTGAGCGTTCGAAGCCAGGCTTCGAGGCTATCGAACGCGATGAGGGTCTCTCGCACTTCGAGCGCGTCTTCCTCCGTGAGCGAGTCGATACCCGTGGGGTACTCATCCAGCGCCGCGCGGACCCTGCGCGCGTCGGCGAGACGACGATCGAGGAGATCGTCCCGCGTGGCATCGGCGAACTCGGCCGCAGCATCCGAGTCTTCGGGATAGGGGTTCGGCGTCAGCCGGTCGATGGCCGGATCATCCGTGCCCCGTGATTCGCTGACGAGCTCGATGAAGTCCTCGACGAGCCGGGACAGGTGGAACTCCTCGATCACGGTGATGGGCATGACGATGATGTCGTCGCTCACAGCGGTGCCTTCCTGACGGTGGCCCAGAGCCCGAAGTCGTGCATGGCCTGCGCATGCACCTCCATGGTCTCTCGCGGTCCGGTGGCGACGATCGCGCGTCCCTCGTTGTGCACGGCGAGCATCAGAGCGGTGGCGTGGTCGAGCGAGTACCCGAAGTAGGTCCGGAACACGCGGACCACGTAACTCATGAGGTTCACGGGGTCGTTCCACACCACGACCTGCCACGGCTCGAGCGGGGCGGCGCTGAGGTCGACGATCTCATCGAGTTCCGGGTGGGCGATCCTCGCCATCATGCCCAGCCCATCTCATGGAGCTGCTCATCGTCGATGCCGTAGAAGTGAGCGATCTCGTGGACCAGGGTCGTGTGAACCTCGTCGCGGAGCTCGTGCAGGGTTTCGCACTGCGCGAGATGCGGCTCGCGATAGAGCACGATCCGGTCGGGAAGCTCGCCCATACCGTATTGTGTGCGTTCGGTGAGCGCTAGACCGTCGTACAGGCCCAGCAGATCCAGGCTGCCGTCCTCCGGCCGGTCCTCGACGACGAACACGACGTTCTCGAGTCCTTCCACCATGTCGTCGGGCAGGAGGTCGAGCTCGTCGATCACCAGTTCTTCGAAGGCGGCGGCATCCATGTCCATCGTGTCCAGCCTAGAGGCGCGCGGGCTCCCGTGTCGGATCAGTGCAGCAGGACGAGCACGCCGGCCACAGCGATGAAGAGAACGCCGAACACCAGGTTGAGGATGCGTTGGCCGCGCACGGATCTCGTGAGGCGCCGGAACGGGCGGGCCGCGGCCGCGAAGAACCCCCACATCACGATCACGTCGACCACGATCACCGTCGCGACCAGCGTGAGGTACTGCGGCACCGGAGGCTCATCGAGCCGGATGAACTGCGGGATGAACGCCAAGAAGAAGACGATCGCCTTGGGGTTGAGCAGGTTGACCCAGAACCCCCGTCGGATCATCGACCAGTGACTCTCATGAGAGTCGACGGGCACGGGAGCGTCATCCAGGGTGCCCGCAGGTTTCGTGAGGATCAGGCGAATGCCGAGGAACACGAGATAGGCCGCCCCGGCGTACCGGATGGTGTTGAACAGGAACTCCGAGCGCGAGACGAGCAGACCGACGCCTGCCGCGACGATCGCGACATGCACGATCAATGCGATCTGCTGCCCGATGATTCCCCAGATCGAGCGCTTCCACCCCTGGTTGAGCGCATTCGACATCGTGTTGATGGCGCCTGCTCCGGGGGTGAAGCTGATCACCACCGACGCGGTGAGCAAGGAGAACCAGACCGCGAGCGACACCACGCAAGTCTAGGGCTTCGGTGGGGACGGGCAGATCAGCTCGGCGATGCGAAGAAGGGGC
>NZ_JBLVOH010000136.1:19432-21268 GCF_053543675.1 Microbacterium umsixpiens | reverse complement strand
GGGGTTCGGGCCTTCTTCCTGAGGGTGAGTAACGGGACTCGAACCCGCGACATCCGGCACCACAAGCCAGCGCTCTACCAGCTGAGCTATACCCACCATGTGCCCGCCGGAGCAGGCAACCATACGAGTCTATTACATGTTCGGAGTGAACTCGGACACCGTACGGGTGGCGATCTCCCGTGCGTCGTCGCTCGACGGGCCGGGCTCGTCGACGAAGACAGCCTCTCGGTAGTAGCGGAGTTCGCGGATCGACTCCAGGATGTCGGCCAGCGCTCGGTGCCCGCCGTCCTTCGCCGGTGCCTGGAAGAAGACGCGTGGGTACCACCGCCGCGAAAGCTCCTTGATGCTGGAGACGTCAACGTTCCGGTAGTGCAGCCACTGGTCGACCTGCGGCATGTACTTCGCGAGGAACATCCTGTCGGTACCGATCGTGTTGCCGGCGAGCGGCGCCTTGCGCTCGAGCGGAACGAAGCGCTTGATGTATGCGAGTGTCTGTTCCTCGGCCTCTTCGAGAGAGACCCCGTGCGGGATCTCCAGGATCAGGCCGGACGTCTCGTGCATCTTGGTCACGAAGTCATTCATGTGCTCGAGGGCTGCAGCGCCGGGGCGGATCACCACCTGAAAACCGGGATCGACGGGGTTGAGCTCGAAATCGGTGATGACGACAGCGATCTCCACGAGCTCATCGACCGCGAGATCGAGGCCCGTCATCTCGCAGTCGATCCAGACGAGACGATCGTTCTCGGACGCAGATACCATGCCGCCATCCTATCGACGGCCCCGACATCGCTGGGGAAGATGCACTTCCTCGAGCATCGTCGGGTCCGCGATACTCTAGAAGCGTGCGCCTCCGTAGCTCAGGGGATAGAGCAGGAGCCTTCTAATCTCTTGGTCGCAGGTTCGAATCCTGCCGGGGGCACCTTCACCCGATCCGTGTCGGACGGGACGCGAGCTCGTCGCGATGAGCCCATCGACCCGGTCGGGCGCGATCCTTCTGCCTCAGCAGTAGCGAAGCGCGGCGACCGCGTCGTCCGCACGCCAGAACTCACCGATCACGCGAAAGACCCCGGTCGCGAGGTGCAGGCGCTCGGCGCGATATCGGATTCCGAGGGGATCAGCGACGATACGCAGGTGGCCGAGGACATGTTCTCGTCGGTCCTGCACGCGCCAAAGGTGATCCGCGGCGCGGACGAGGTGCTCGCGGGGAGAAGAGAGCCGGGGCGTGGCATAGGGGACGTCGGGGAGAGAGGTGGTCAAGCTTTCGGACATCGGAACTCCTTTCGTGATTCGAAGCTATGACCGACCACCGACATTCGCCTGTCCGTGGCGACACGCGCTGTGATCTGCCCTTTCTGCACCGCAAGGCGTTCATGAGCGCTGTCCACGCTTCGCGTATTCCAGGTCGGTTGCCGGGTGCGGTGCGGGCCAGGCTGGGGCGATCCGGACGGGCTCCGCTCCGGTCGACGAAAGGACAGCACATGATCGACATGGTCACCATCGTGGGAAGAGTCGCCACGGATCCGACCCAGGGTCAGACCGGGGGAGGCGTGCCCGTCACGAACTTCCGTCTCGCGAGTACTCATCGTCGTTTCGACGCCGCCACGCAGGAGTGGACGGATTCCGGCACCAACTGGTTCTCGGTCGCCGCCTTCCGGAGCCTCGGCGAGAATGCGAAGGCATCGTTGCGAACCGGGGACAGCGTGATCGTCACCGGGCGGCTGAAGATCCGCAACTGGGAGAGCAACGGCAAGCACGGCACGAGCGTCGACATCGACGCGGACACCATCGGGCATGACCTGCGGTGGGGCACGACGGCTTATCGGCCGCAGTCGCGGG
>NZ_JBLVOH010000136.1:8627-19412 GCF_053543675.1 Microbacterium umsixpiens | reverse complement strand
GGGGCCGGACCCTCCGCGACGCCGAATGCAGAGGGCAACAGCCCAGAGGAATCGGTGCACGATGATCCCGGGTCGGAGCAGGGTCTGCATGATTCCGAGCCGCTGGACCTGTCGTGGGCTGCGCCCGCCTCGACCGCGGGCGCCATGTCCTGACGGGCGGCTCCGCGCTCGATTCAGCGGGGTGGGGTGCCGGTGGCGTGCAGGGCCGGATTGCGGGGGAGACGTAGACTCGGCGTGTGCTTCGTCGTTCGGTCCTCACGTCGCCGCGCGCGGCCGGTGCCCTTGCGGCTTCGATCGCCGCGTTCCTGCTGCTCTCCGCCTGTGCGCCGACTCCCGGCCCGTCTGCATCGCCCACGGCTGTCGCGTCGCCGACTCCCGGGACGACGACTCCTGCGGAACCGACGCTCGTGCCCGACGGCACAGCCGAGGAGAACCTCCCGGTCTTCACCTCGGTCGCCGAACGCGTCTGGGCAACGGATCAGCGGGGGGCCGGGCGAGCGTACATCGATGCTCTGGTCACGGCGGGATTCGATCGGAGCGCGATGCAGGTGACGCAGGATCAGTCGACGGTCGGCAACCCTGCGGAGAGCCTGCAGTTCTCCGTGCGCTGGGGTGACAGCGAATGTCTCGTCGGTCAGGTTGGTCCCTCCACGGGACGTGTCGTCACCGTCGTGATGCCGCAGCTCGCCGAGGGGCGCTGCCTGGTGGGCACCACACGTCCGATCGACTGGTGACACGCCAAGGGCCGTTGGTACATCCGTCACGATCTATTCTTCACGCTGATCATCCTCGGACGCGGTGATTGCGGACAGCGTGATGGCTCCGCAGCGCACCGACGTGCGAGGCTGACCTCGGGCGCGCGTGGAGTCCGGCAGACGGCGGAGCTCAGTCCAGGTGCCGGGGAATCGTCTGACTGCCGCCCCGGAGGTAGTCTTAGGTAGATTTCCGCACCGCTTCAGCAGTGCGATGGCAGGTTCGATTCTGATCAGCAAAGGTGTTTAAACGGTATGGCTGAGTACATCTACTCGATGGTGCGTGCGCGTAAGGCAGTGGGCGAGAAGCTCATCCTCGACGACGTCACGATGGCGTTCCTCCCCGGGGCGAAGATCGGCATGGTCGGCCCGAACGGCGCCGGAAAGTCGACGATCCTCAAGATCATGGCCGGTCTCGACATTCCGTCGAACGGCGAGGCGAAGCTCTCCCCGGGGTACACGGTCGGCATCCTGATGCAGGAGCCGGAGCTCGACGAGTCCAAGACGGTGATCGAGAACATCCAGGACGGCATCGCGATCAAACCGAAGGTCGACCGGTTCAACGAGATCTCGCTGCTGATGGCCGAGCCCGACGCCGACTTCGACGCCCTCCTCGCCGAGATGGGCACACTGCAGGAGGAGATCGACGCGGCCGACGGCTGGGACCTCGACTCGCAGCTCGATCAGGCCATGGACGCTCTGCGCACGCCCCCGGCCGACGCCGCGATCGCACCGCTCTCCGGTGGTGAGAAGCGTCGTGTCGCCCTTGCGAAGCTGCTCCTGCAGAAGCCCGACCTCCTGCTCCTCGACGAGCCCACCAACCACCTCGACGCCGAGAGTGTGCTCTGGCTCGAGCAGCACCTGCAGGCCTACAAGGGTGCCGTGATCGCGATCACGCACGACCGGTACTTCCTCGACCACGTCGCCGAGTGGATCGCCGAAGTCGATCGCGGTCGTCTCATCGGCTACGAGGGCAACTACTCGACCTACCTGGAGAAGAAGGGCGAACGACTCGAGGTCCAGGGCAAGAAGGACGCCAAGCTGGCCAAGCGCCTCAAAGAGGAGCTGGAGTGGGTCCGTTCCAGCGCGAAGGGCCGCCAGACCAAATCGAAGGCGCGTCTCGCTCGCTACGAGGAGATGGCTTCGGAGGCGGAGCGGACCAGGAAGCTGGACTTCGACGAGATCCAGATCCCCGCGGGCCCGCGTCTGGGTGGCATCGTGATCGATGCCAAGAAGCTGCAGAAGGGCTTCGACGGTCGGGTACTGATCGACAACCTCAGCTTCAACCTCCCGCCGAACGGCATCGTCGGTGTGATCGGACCCAACGGCGTGGGTAAGACGACGCTCTTCAAGACGATCGTGGGTCTCGAGCCGCTCGACGGCGGCGATCTGAAGATCGGTGAGACGGTCAAGATCAGCTATGTCGACCAGTCGCGTTCCAACATCGATCCGAACAAGACGCTGTGGGAGGTCGTCTCCGACGGCTTGGACTACATCACCGTCGGCAAGACCGAGATCCCGTCCCGCGCTTACGTGTCGAAGTTCGGCTTCAAGGGCCCGGACCAGCAGAAGAAGGCCGGCGTGCTCTCCGGTGGTGAGCGCAACCGTCTGAACCTCGCGCTGACGCTCAAAGAGGGTGGCAACCTGCTGCTCCTCGATGAGCCGACAAACGACCTCGACGTCGAGACCCTGAGCTCGCTCGAGAACGCCCTGCTCGAGTTCCCCGGCTGTGCTGTGGTGATCACTCACGACCGGTGGTTCCTCGACCGGATCGCGACGCACATCCTCGCGTACGAGGGCACCGACGAGAAGCCCGGCCAGTGGTACTGGTTCGAGGGGAACTTCGAGGCGTACGAGGAGAACAAGATCGAGCGCCTCGGCCCCGATGCCGCGAAGCCGCACCGTTCGACGCACCGCAAGCTGACGCGCGACTGAGGCCGCGATGTCCGCTTCACCGAGGCCGCGTCTGCACATCCCGATCCACCTCCGCTGGGGTGATCTGGATGCGTTCAATCACGTCAACAACACCTCGATGCTGAAACTGCTCGAGGAGGCTCGCGTCAGAGCCTTCTGGCGTGCCGGCCCCGGTGAGGAGGCGCCGTCGACGGCGGTGCTCGATTCCGGCATCGACGAGGGAATCCTGACCCTCATCGCGCGACAGGAGATCGAGTACCTCGCGCCCGTGCCATATCAGCGACGCCCGCTCGAGGTGCAGATGTGGTTCGGCAAGCTCGGAGGCTCCAGCGTCGAAGTCTGCTACGAGGTCCACAACGACCCGACCGCAGAACCGCGACAGATCTACGCGCGATCGACGGCGATCATCGTGCTGGTCGACGCTCAGACCGGGCGCCCCACCCGACTCACTCAGGAGATGCGCGACGCCTGGGAGCTGTATGTGGGCGACTCGATCGAGTACTCCCACCGCTGACGTCGCGGCGGGTACCGGTGTGACCGAGCCCTAGGGCGACTCCTCGGGCACGCGGATCATGATCTCCTGTGCGATGCTCGCGACCAGCGCGCCGTCGCGCGTGTAGATCCGTCCGGTGGCGAGCCCCCGCCCCCCACGCGCATTCGGCGACTCCTGCACATAGAGCAGCCACTCGTCGACGCGCGCGGGTCGATGCCACCACATCGCGTGATCGAGGCTCGCGACTTTCAGCCCGGGGAGCGCCCAGTAGACGCCGTGTGCCCGCAGGATCGATTCCTGGATCGTCATGTCGCTGAGGTAGGCGAGAGCCGCTCGGTGCAGGCGCTGGTCGTCGGGGAGCGGGGCACGCAATCGCATCCACACGGCTTGGCGGGGCACTTGCTCATCTTCGCTGGGCAGGTACATCGGAGAGTCGACGTGGCGCACGTCGGCCGCCCGTTCGCTGAGCATCCGCGTCGTGCCTTCGGGCAGCCCGTGGACACGCTCTTCATCCGGGGCGAGCTCGTCCGGGTCGGGAATGCCCGCCGGCATCGGCTCGGCATGCTCCACGCCGGGATCGGCGTCCTGGAACGAGGCGATCATCGAGAAGATCGGCACGCCGTTCTGGTAAGCCTGGGTCCGCCTGGTCGAGAACGATCGGCCGTCGTGGATCCGATCAACCGCGATGGTGATTCCCTGGCTCGCATCCCCGGGACGCAGGAAGTACCCGTGCATCGAGTGCACTGCGCGGTCCTCGGGAAGTGTCCGCTCCGCGGCGAGCAGAGCCTGAGCGAGCACCTGGCCCCCGTAGATGCGGCCGCTCGGCATCGGATGCGAGGAGCCGGTGAAGATGTCCTCTGTGGTGCGAGCCTGAGCCGCGTCGAGATCGAGGACCTCGAGGAGTCGCTCGACGGTCTGGATGGCGTGCTGGTCCGCGCTCATGTGTTCCTCTCCGCGACCCCACACGCCGCACCGTTGGTAGTTTAGAACGCGTGCCTCATCACCTCCTCCTCGCCGACCCCGACACCGCGAAGGATGTTCTGACCTTCGTCGGTCGAGCGACCAGGATCACCGACGAAGGGGTGCGGCTCCAGGCGGCGAACGGTGTGCTCGCGCTGACCACCGCCGTACTCGCACCGCAGGGTCTGTTCGACCAGACGCCGACCGTCCTGGCGATGCGCATCGTGCATGCCGACCCAGAGCTCGAGTGCGACATCGTCGTCGATCAGCTCTCGAAGACAGACGACGCCGAACGACTCACTCTCCCGGAAACGGGTCTCTCTCCGGCCTGGGCTGGCATCGCCCCACCTCGGAGCGCGTGGGCGACGGAGGCGACGCTGGGAGCTTCCGTCATCGCGCAGCGTGCCCAGTGGGGGATCTCGGCCGTCGCACGGGGGGCGGGCCCCGGCTCAGGTGAAGAAGCGGTCCGCGCACTCCGCGCGGCGATCTGGGGTGAACCCGATGAGGATCTGGGAGGGCTGCCCCGAGGCGCAGCGTTCGCCGCCGATGCGATGGGCTTCATCTCCGGCGAAGAGCAGGTCCAGATCTCGCGATCCGGCAGGTGGACTCGTCTCACCTTCCGTCGCGGACATGTGCTGGTGCGTGGTCCCGTGGCCACCGGGCTGACGGGCATCCGTTCCACAGGCTCCGCCGTTTAGTCGCCGCGCCCGGATTCTCCCCGCGCTCGGTTTCGAACCGTCTTCGTCAGCCCGCGGCTGCGGCTGCGCGGCCGGCGGCTCTGCCGGAGAACAGGCATCCGCCGAGGAAGGTCCCCTCGAGCGCGCGATAGCCGTGAACTCCACCGCCGCCGAAACCGCTCGCCTCACCTGCGGCGTAGAGTCCGGGGATCGGGTCTCCGTTCGCATCGAGAGCACGGCCTGCGAGGTCGGTGTTGATGCCGCCGAGCGACTTGCGCGTGAGGACGTGGAGTTTGACCGCCACTAGCGGCCCGGCGCTCGGGTCCTGCAAGCGATGTGGTGCTGCGGTGCGGATCAGCTTGTCGCCGCGATAACCACGCATGGAACGAAGCATGCCGATCTGCGCATCCTTCGTGAAGTCGTTGTCCATCTCTCGATCTCGGGCGACCACCTCGCGGCGGACGTTGTCGATGTCGAGGAACTCGCCGCCGGGGTGGCGCTGCATCTGCTCGAGCAGCGACTCGAGGTCGTTCTCGACGATGAAGTCCTCACCTTCGTCGAGGAACGACTGCACCGGCCCGGTCGGTCCCTTGGCGAGTCGGGATTTCAGCAGCAGCTGAACATCTTTGCCGGTGAGGTCGGGGTTCTGTTCGCTGCCCGAGAGCGCGAACTCCTTCTCGACGATCTGCCGCGAGGTGACGAACCAGGAGTGATCGTGACCGGTCGTACGTAGGTGCGCGAGCGTTCCCAGAGTGTCGAACCCGGGGAACAGGGGTACCGGGAGGCGCTTGCCCGTCGCATCCAGCCAGAGCGACGACGGCCCGGGGAGGATGCGGATGCCGTGAGACGGCCACACCGGGTCCCAGTTCGTGACGCCCTCGACGTAGTGCCACATCCGGTCGCCATTGATGAACCGCGCACCGGCGGCCGCGCTGACGCTGTACATCGATCCGTCGACATAGGCCGGTACCCCTGTGAGCATGTGCTCGGGGGGAGTGCCGAGGCGTTCGGGCCATGCAGCCCGCACGAGGTTGTGGTTCCCCCCGATGCCGCCAGAGGAGACGATGGTCGCCCGGGCCGCGATCTCGAACTCGCCGATGATCTCGCGCGACGACACCGCACCACGCGATGCGCCCGACGAGGCGAGCACGTTTCCGCGCGCACCGGTGACCGCGCCGTCGGTCACCACGAGCTCGGAGACGCGGTGTCGCGGGAGGACCGTCAGACGTCCTTCCCGCTCGCCCTGCTCGATGGCGGCTGCGAAGGGTGCGACGATCCCCGGCCCGGTGCCCCAGGTGATGTGGAATCGTGGGACCGAGTTGCCCGGTCCGATGGCGCCGTAGCCGCCGCGTTCCGCCCAGCCCACGACGGGGAAGAACCCGACGCCGCGCTCGCGCAGCCACGAGCGCTTCTCTCCGGCTGCGAACTGCAGGTAGGCCTCTGCCCAGCGCCTCGGCCATTCATCTTCCGGCCGATCGAACCCGGCGTTGCCGAACCAGTCCTGAGTCGCGAGCTCGAGGGAGTCCTTGATCCCGAGCCGCCGCTGTTCAGGGGAGTCGATGAAGAAGAGCCCGCCGAACGACCACCAGGCCTGACCGCCGAGGTTCGTCCGCGGCTCCTGGTCCACCAGGATGACGCGACGGCCGGCGTCGAGAGCCTCGGACGCGGCGACGAGTCCGGCCAGCCCCCATCCGATCACCAGAACATCTGTGGACAGGGGCTTCGTCGTCATGAGCTCTCCGTTGATTCCTGACGTGATCGGGTCTCGAGCGTGGGGCGACCGCCGGGAGCGGCCCCGATCCCCGAAGGCTCGAATGTGTTCACCATGGCATACGCGGCGCGCTCCAGGTAGTCCCAGAGCGTCGCTTCGTGCAGAGGAGACAACTGCGCCTCGTCCACGGCTGTCCGCATGTGACGAAGCCAACGATCGCGCGCGTCGGCATCGATGTGGAACGGCATGTGCCGCATCCGCAGGCGGGGATGCCCGCGCGTGTCGCCATACGTCGTCGGGCCGCCCCAGTACTGCTCGAGGAACATGCGGAGCCGGTCTTCGGCGGGGCCGAGGTCTTCCTCCGGATACATCGGCTTCATCACGGGATCGAGGGCGACCTCGCGGTAGAACACCGACACGATCTTCGTGAACGTGTCGTGTCCACCGATCTCGTCGTAGAACGTCACTTCTGGGGACTCCCGTCATCCGTGGGCTTCTTGCGGCGCCAGATTCCACGGTCAGGGATCACCGGCACGCCGGTCACCGCGTTGGGTCGCGTCCGGGGAGGATTAGCGCCGCGGACCCGGCGGGCGCCATCGAGCCCTGTCGGCACGACATCGACCATGCGCGGCACGCTGATCTCCTTCTCGAGGAGTGCGGCGCGCAGGCGGCGGCGCAGCTCCTGCGCCACGTCGTCCTTCGCGTTGGCACGTGCTTTGATCACGATGCGGACGACGAGGGCATCGCCGTCGATCGACTCCAGCCCCCAGAGCTCCGGTTTCTCGATGATGCGCGTGCGCCACTTGGGATCCTTCGCCAGCCCCTGTGCGGTCTCGAGCATGATGTGCTCGACCTGCTCGAGGTCGGAGTCGGCCGGGACGCCGAGGTCGATGATCGACCGCGCCCATCCCTGCGACATGTTGCCGATTCGGGTGACCTCGCCGTTTCGCACATACCAGAGGGTGCCGTTGACGTCGCGCACCTGGGTGATCCGAACGCTGACGTACTCGACGACACCGCTCGCGAGTCCGAGGTCGACGACGTCGCCGATTCCGATCTGATCCTCGGCCACCAAGAACATGCCGTTGAGCACGTCCTTGACGATGTTCTGCGCGCCGAACCCGAGACCGGCGCCGACCGCAGCCGTGAGGAGGGTCAGCGACCCCAACAGGCTCTGGTCGAGGGCGTTCACGATGAGCACGATCGCGATGACCACGAGCATCACGTTGACGATGTTCTGCAGGATCGTGCCGAGGGTGCGGGTCCGTTGCACCAGACGCATGTCGGCGAGGGGTGAGCGCTCCAAGGCCTGAGTGTCGTCGACCGACGCCTTGCTCTTCGCGCTGTCGACGATGCGGTGCACGACCCGACGGATGACCAGGCGCAGGATGAGCCCGATCACGACACAGCTAGCGATGATGATCGCGACGGTGAGCGCCTTCATGCCGACCTGGCTCAGCCAGGCGAGCAGGTTCGTCGCCCAGTCGGGGAGTGGGGTCTCCGCGGGAGGATCATTGACATCGAAGGGGAGCATCATCAGTCACGATCCTAGCGAGCGGGTCTCTGTGCAGGCTGGGCGGATGCGCCGTGCGAAAACGGAGACCATCCACGTCCGCTGCGCCGCGTCCGCGCGGGACACTCCGAGAGCGAGGTGGGTGGTCTCCGTTTCGAGAGCCGGTGGCGGCTGAGGCGGAGCGCTCAGTCCTCCGCGTCGCGTGCCTGTGCGGCGAGTGCGCGCTCGACGTCCGCGAGGTTCTCGAGCACCAGGCGTCGAAGCGCCGGCGCAGCATCCTGGTTGGCCGCCAGCCACGAGCGCGTCGCGTCACGAAGCGCCCCGTCGGCGAGAGCCGTCGGGAAGAGCCCGACGATCAGGTACTGAGCGATCTGGTAGGTGCGCGACTCCCAGATGGGGAGCAGCATGTCGAAGTAGGCGGGGACGAACTCGCCCAGTACGGCGGCGCCGGCAGGATGCGTGAAACCGAGCGCGGCGGAGCGAACTATCGTGTTGGGAGCATCGTCGCGCTCGATGAGCGAAGCCCAGGCCGCTTTCTTGGACGCCGAGTCGGGCAGAGACGCCCGCGCCTGCGCGGCGAATTCCCCGCCCTTGGCGGTGTTGTCCGCCGCCAGAGCGGCATCGATCGCCGCGGCATCGGTGGCGCCGATGGTCGCGAGACCCACGAGCAGCTGCCAGTTCAGGTCTGCGTCGATCTCCAGACCGTGAAGCGTGTCCTCACCGGAGCGCAGACGGCCCACGATTCCCGCGTGCTCCGGAGTCACCAGGGCATTCGCGAAGGCGGTGACGAACTGCAGCTGGCTGTCGCTGCCCGGCTCGGCCGACTCCGCCAGGCTCCACAATCCGTCGGCAACCTTGAGACGAGCGGTCTCTCGCTCAGCCGGGGCGACGTAGAGCGTGGCGGCCGTCCGCAGCTGAGCGAGCGTGGTGCGCACGGTCGTCGACTCGGTCTCCCGGCCGATGTTCCCCAGCACGAGGTCGATGTAGGCGGAAGCCGCCGTCTCCGCATCCCGCGTCTGATCCCACGCGGCACCCCACACGAGCGAGCGGGCGAGCGGATCGTGGATGTCGGCCAGGTGAGCGATCGCGGTGGCGAGCGACTTCTCGTCGAGGCGGATCTTCGCGTAGGCGAGGTCCTCATCGTTGAGCAGCACGAGGTCGGGGCGGGCGATGCCCTGCAGCTCCGGCACCTCGGTGCGGTCGCCGTCGACGTCGACCTCGAGGTAGTGCGTGCGGGTGAGTGCACCGTCGGTCAGCGTGTAGAAGCCGATGCCCAGTCGGTGCGGTCGGATGGTGGGGTAGTCCGCCGGGGCCGTCTGCGTGATGGCGAAGCGCGAGATCGTGCCGTCGTGGTCCTCCGCGATGACCGGCTCGAGCGTGTTGACGCCTGCCGTCTCCAGCCACTTCTTCGACCATGTGCTGAGGTCGCGACCGCTGGTGGCCTCGAGCTCCGAAAGCAGGTCACTGAGTTCGGTGTTGCCCCAGGAGTGCTTCTGGAAGTACTGCGACACACCGGCGAAGAACGCCTCGATGCCGACCCAGGCGGCCAGCTGCTTCAGGACCGATCCGCCCTTGGCGTAGGTGATGCCGTCGAAGTTGACCTGCACGTCTTCCAGGTCGTTGATCTCCGCGACGATCGGGTGGGTCGAGGGGAGCTGGTCCTGTCGATAGGCCCAGGTTTTCTCCATGGCGTTGAACGTCGTCCACGCCTCGGTCCACTCGGTGGCTTCGGCGGTGGCGATGGTCGACGCCCATTCGGCGAACGACTCGTTCAGCCAGAGATCGTTCCACCACTTCATCGTGACGAGGTCGCCGAACCACATGTGTGCGAGCTCATGCAGGATCGTCACGACGCGGCGCTCCTTGACGGCGTCGGTGACCTTGCTGCGGAAGACATAGGTCTCGGTGAAGGTGACGGCTCCTGCGTTCTCCATCGCTCCCGCGTTGAACTCCGGGACGAAGAGCTGGTCGTACTTGGCGAACGGGTACGGAACCCCGAACTTCGACTCGTAGTAGGCGAAACCCTCGCGGGTCTTGTCGAAGATGTAGTCGGCATCGAGGTGCTGCCACAGGCTCTTGCGTCCGTAGACGCCGAGGGGGATCACACGGCCCGAGGCGCTGGTGAGCTCCGAGAACGTGGACTCGTAGGGTCCGGCGACGAGCGCGGTGATGTACGAGGAGATGCGTGGGGTCGGCTCGAAGCCCCAGGTCGCCGTCGTGTCGTCGTCGTGCACGATGGGCTCGGGCGTGGGGGAGTTGGAGATGACCTTCCATGCCGCCGGCGCCGTCACGGTGAACTGGAACGTCGCCTTGAGATCGGGCTGCTCGAACACCGCGAACACGCGACGTGAGTCCGGGACCTCGAACTGCGAGTAGAGGTAGACCTCTTCGTCGACCGGGTCGACGAAACGGTGGAGGCCCTCGCCCGTGTTCGTGTAGAGGCAGTCGGCATCGACGACCAGCACGTTCTCGGCCTGCAGCCCGCTGAGCGCGATGCGAGAGTCGGCGAAGACCTCGTTCGGATCGAGCTGCTCGCCGTTGAGGGAGATCTCACGCACGTCCCGGGCGATCAGGTCGATGAAGGTGAAGCTCTCCGGAGTCGCGGTGAAGCGCACCACGCTCCGGGAGCCGAAGATCTCGGCACCCTTGGTCAGATCGAGGGCGACTTCATAGGACTGAGTGTCGATGACGTCGCGGCGCTCCTGCGCTTCGATGCGGGTGAGGTTCTCTCCAGGCACAGCTTTACTCCCAGGGGTGAGGGGATG
>NZ_JBLVOH010000136.1:5018-8607 GCF_053543675.1 Microbacterium umsixpiens | reverse complement strand
CCCCCACGGCAACCATGACAGCCTACGCCAGTGCGGGAGTCGGCCCCTCGCATCGCACTCGGGAGGGCGGCGGCATAGAAACGGCGCTGCACGGACGCCTATGCTCCGCCGAGGTGAAAGGATGGAGGGGTGACTGCGATCGAGCCGAATGCCGTTCCCTTTGCCTCGCCTGCTGCCGCCGGTGGTGCACCCTTCGTGACCACGCCGGTCGCCTATGACGCGATCCTCCTCGCGGGCTTCGGGGGCCCCGAGGGTCAGGAAGATGTCATCCCGTTCCTGCGCAACGTGACCCGCGGTCGAGGAATCCCCGACGAACGGCTCGAGGAGGTCGCGCACCACTACCGGCATTTCGGCGGGGTGAGTCCGATCAACGGACAGAACCGCGTGCTCAAGGAAGCCCTCGAGAACGCCCTCGCCGCACGCGGCATCACGCTCCCCGTCTACTGGGGCAACCGCAACTGGGCTCCGTATCTCGAAGAGGTCGTGACCGAGGCCTCGACCAATGGTCACAACACGCTGCTGGCCTTCGCCACCAGCGCCTACAGTTCGTTCTCCAGCTGCCGTCAGTACCGCGAGGACTTCGCTCGCATCCTGGAGGAGACCGGGCTCGGGGAGACCGTGACGATCGACAAGATCCGGCCTTTCTACGACCACCCCGGTTTCGTGGAGGCGTTCGAGACGGGAGTCCGTGAGGCTGTCCAAGGCTTCCTGGCCGACGGCATCGTGGCGGCGGACATCCAGATCCTCTTCTCCACCCACAGCATCCCGACGGCCGACGCGGAGCGCTCCGGCGCGCGAGACATCGACTGGGGAGAGGGAGGCGCGTACGCCGCTCAGCATCTCGCCGTGGCTGCCTGGGTCATGGATCGGGTTCGCCAGACGGTTCCCGCAGCGGCCGACGTCTCGTGGGAGCTCGTCTACCAGTCCCGGTCCGGCCCCGCCTCGCAGCCGTGGCTCGAGCCCGACGTATGCGACGTGATCGGTGAACTGCCCGACCACGGACGCAAGGCAGTGGCGGTCGTCCCCGTCGGTTTCATGAGCGATCACATGGAGGTCCTGTGGGACCTCGACACCGAGGCCGCGGAGGCCGCGGAAGAGGCCGGACTCGCCTTCACGCGAACCCCCACGCCCGGTGTCTCACCGGCATTCGTCGACGGCATCGTCGACCTGATCCAGGAACGTCTCCAAGGTCGCCCCAACGAGGATCGTGCCCATGTCACGACGCTCCCCGGCGGCTTCGACGTCTGCCGACCCGGGTGCTGTGAGAACATCCGTGCGGGGTTCAAGCCCGCCGCCGCCGGCATCGCCCCATGACCTCGGAGCCGATCCGCGCCGCTTCTAGGATGGGAGTCATGCGCATCCACATCGCCACCGACCATGCGGGACTCGACTTCTCCACGCAGTTGCAAGAGCACCTGCGCGCTGCGGGGCATGAGGTCGTCGATCATGGCCCGATCGAGTACGACGCGGTCGACGACTACCCGGCGTTCTGCATCCGCGCGGCGCAGGCGGTCATCGCCGACCAGCGCGACGGTGTCGAGGCCCTCGGTGTGGTCTTCGGCGGTTCGGGGAACGGTGAGCAGATCGCAGCGAACAAGGTTGCGGGGGTGCGGGCCGCTCTGGTCTGGAACCTGTCGACGGCCGAGCTCGCCCGCGAGCACAACGACGCGAACGTCATCTCGATCGGCGCGAGGCAGCACACCTTCGACGAGGTGACCTCGTTCATCGACCGGTTCATCCAGACACCGTTCTCGGGTGATGAACGCCATGTGCGGCGGATCGGGCAGATCGCGGACTTCGAGCGCGACGGGTCCCTGCTCCCGGATCCGCGGGGCTGACATGCCCGAGGGCCATTCCGTTCACCGGATCGCACGACAGTTCGATCGCAACTTCGTGGGCAAGACTCTGAGCGCGTCCAGTCCACAGGGACGGTTCGCCGAGGGAGCCGCGGTTCTCGACGGACGTGCGGCGGTGAGTGTGCAGGCCGTCGGCAAGCAGATGTTCCTCGAGACGGAGGGCGACCTCTGGCTGCGGGTGCACCTCGGTCTCTACGGTGCCTGGGACTTCGCCGGTGAGATCATCGTCGATCCGACGATAGCCTCCGCCAACGGGCGGATGGGGCAGACGAACCAGCGCGGCACCGTCCTCGACGACCCCATCCTGGATGATGCCGGCGAGAACTCCCTCGCGTCCATCGGGGCACCACGCCGCACGAGGGTGCACGTCCGCATGTCGGAGCAGACGAAGGGCCTCGCCGATGAGGGGCTCGAATGGCCGCCTCCGGTCGTGGGACAGGTTCGTCTGCGCCTCATGACCGACATCACCGCCGCCGACCTGCGTGGCCCGACGGCATGCGTGCTCCAGACGCCGGAGGAGATGCTGGCGACGGTCGCGAAGCTCGGGCCCGACCCGCTGGTCGGGGACCCGGTCGAGAACGAGGAGCGGTTCGTCCGGGCGGTCGGGAAGAAGTCGACAGTCATCGCCTTGCTTCTCATGGACCAGTCCGTCGTCAGCGGGATCGGGAACGTATACCGCGCCGAGATGCTCTATCGGCAGCGGTTGAACCCGCATACTCCGGGTCGAGACGTTCCGGAAGAGGTCGTGCGCGCGCTCTGGCACGATTGGGTGCGACTGCTGGCGATCGGCGTCGAGACCGGCCAGATGATGACGATGGACGGTCTCACGGGCGAGGACTACCGCGCCGCGATGGCGAACCGCGACGACCGGCACTGGGTGTATCACCGGGCGGGGCTCCCGTGCCGGGTCTGTGGCACGGAGATCGCCCTCGAGGAGATCGGCGCTCGCAAGCTGTACTGGTGCCCGCGCTGTCAGGCGTGACCGGACTGTGCACCCCCGCATCCGTTCTAGGCTGATCGCATGCGACAGAATCCGAGCTTCACGCTCGCCGACGAGGCCGGGATCCGCCGGGTGATCGAGATGAGCCCCTGGGCGACGATCATGAGCGCCGGTGATGACGGTCTTGTCGCTTCGCACTACGCGGTGCTTCTGGACAAGACACGCGACGACCTCACCATCGTCGGGCACGTCGGCCGCCCGGACGACCTCATCCACGGTATCGGGGAGCGCGAGCTCCTCGTCGTGTTCCAGGGGCCGCACGGCTACGTGTCGCCCGGCTGGTACGGCGACGTGCAGGCGGTGCCGACGTGGAACTACACCGCCGTGCACCTCGCCGGTGTGCCGGAGATCCTCTCCGACGAAGAGAACCTGGTGGTACTGGATCAGCTCGTCGCACGATTCGAGTCGCGGATGCCGGAGCCGAAGCTGATGTGGGAACGACCGAACGATGCCGCTTTCGTCCAGCGACTCGCTGCCGGCACAGTGGGGTTCCGGCTGACGCCCACCCGTGTGGTCGCGAAGCGCAAGCTCAGCCAGAACAAGCCGGTCGAGACGATCGAGACGGTGATCAGCGCCCTCCGGTCGGACGGTCCGTATTCGAACCCGGCTCTCGCGGAAGAGATGCGACGTGCCCAGGATGCCAGGACCGGAGGGCGGCGATGACAGATGGCGACGCGGTGATCGGCACGATCAGGGCTACGAGGATCGTCGGCCCCGGTCGTGAGTTCCTGAT
>NZ_JBLVOH010000136.1:3560-4998 GCF_053543675.1 Microbacterium umsixpiens | reverse complement strand
CCCGTCGACATCCACATCGCCGACGGGCTCATCGCCGATATCGCCCCCACCGGAGCGCTTCCCTCGCGGGGGGAGGTGCTCGATGTCGAAGGAGCGTGGGCGGTCCCCGGGCTCTGGGACAACCACGTCCACACCGTCCAGTGGGCGCTGACCGCGGAGCGCGCTCCGTTGGGTCACGCGGTCTCCGCGGCGGCTGCGGCGCACGCGATGAGCGGTGTCGTCTCCTTGCCGGACGGGCGCCGCGTCGGCACCGGGTTCCGTGATGCTCTCTGGCCGGATCGGCCGACCCTCGAGCTTCTGGACGCTGCCACCGGTGCGGTCCCCACTTACCTGATCAACGCGGATGTGCACAGCGTCTGGCTGAACTCTGCAGCGCTTGCGCGTGAGGGTTTCCGAAGCGACGACGGCCTGCTCCGTGAGACGGATGCCTTCGAGATCTCGCGTCGATTGAATGCAGTCGACGCCGCGCACGGCGACAGCGCGATGCGGCGAGCCGGCGAGCAGGCGGCCGCACGGGGTGTCACGGGTGTCGTCGACTTCGACATGGCCTGGGGTGCCGATGCATGGCCGCGCCGGATCCGGGATGGCTTCGCCGCGCATCGCGTGGAGTTCGCCGTGTATCCGTTCGATCTCGATCGGGCGATCGCCGCAGGGCTCCGCTCCGGCGAGCCGCATGAGGAGCCTGATGCGCCCGCAGCGGGCCGCGGTCTCGTCCACATGGGACCGCTGAAGGTGATCACCGATGGGTCTCTGGGCACGAGGACGGCCGCGTGCTCGCACCCCTACCCGCACGATCCTGACAACTTCGGCATGCTGACGGTGCCCTCCGACGAGCTCGTCGACCTGCTGACACGAGCGGCAGGCGCGGGGTTGGCGGTGGCCGTGCATGCGATCGGCGACCGTGCCGTGACGTCGGCACTGGACGCCTTCACCACAACCGGGGCTGTGGGCTCGATCGAGCATGTGCAGCTCGTGCGGCACGCGGATCTGGCGCGCTTCGGACGCCTCGGGGTCGTCGCGAGCGTCCAGCCACAGCATGCCGTCGACGACCGTGAGCTCGTGGACCGGCTGTGGAGTGGGCAGACCGCGATCGGCTATCCGTTGGCTTCGCTGCGCGATGCGGGGGCCGAGATGCGCTTCGGCTCCGACGCGCCCGTCGCCCCCCTCGATCCATGGCAGGCCATCTCCGCGGCGGTGTCGCGGACGGAGGACGATCGGGCACCCTGGCATCCTGAAGAGCGGATCACGATCGGTCAGGCGCTCGAGGCGAGCGTGCGCACCTCGCTGCGACCGGGAGAGCCCGCCGACATCGTCGTGTGTGGCGCGGACCCCCTCGTGGCGAGCGGGGAGACGCTGCGCGGGATGCCGGTCTGGGCCACGTTGCTCGCCGGGCGCCGCACCCACGCGGGTTCGTAGTCCCCTCCATCACGCAGTAGGG
>NZ_JBLVOH010000136.1:0-3540 GCF_053543675.1 Microbacterium umsixpiens | reverse complement strand
CAGTAGGGCCGGTCCTCCGATGACGGAGAACCGGCCCTTCTGCGGTGGATGATCAGGCGGCGATGTGCGAGACGAGGAACCAGCGGTCCTTCTCGAGGCCGCGCTGAATCTCGATCGCGACGTCCTGGCTGGTGAGGTCGACCTCGTCGAGCCCCTCGACGGCAGCCTTGACATCGACCAGGATCGCGTCGATGTCGGCGATCACGGCGCGGATCAGCTCGTCCGACTGGGTGAAGCCCGCGGGGACGGTGGTCGCGCCGGCCTTCTCAGCCACGGCGCTGACACGGGCGTCGATCGGCAGGCCGAGGGCGACGATCCGCTCGGCGGCAGTGTCGGCGAAGTCGCCGGCATGCGCGACGATCGTGTCGAGAAGCTCGTGAACGCCGACGAAGTTGGCGCCGCGCACGTGCCAGTGCGCCTGCTTGCCGTTGACGGTGAGCGCCTGGAGGCCGAGCACGACAGGGGAGAGGAACTGGGCCGCCCCTGCAGCCACGGTCGGGTCGATGGCGGTGGTGGAAACGGTCTGTGCCTTGCTCATCTTGTGCTCCTCCGGAGGGAAATCGCGTATCTGATGTATGCAACGCTACTCAGGCTGAGACATTCCGCAAGCAAGCTGAGGCTGGGCTCACTTCCGCATGATTCCGCGGGCATTCGGGTAGCCTCGCCTCATGAGCATCGCTGCCGGAGCTTCCGTCCTCGCCCTGCCGAACAGCGTCCCGTCGATCGCTGACACGGCGTTCGTCGCGGAGGGCGCCCGCATCATCGGAAACGTCTCGCTCGCGGCCGGCGCCAGCGTCTGGTACAACGCCGTGCTCCGCGGCGACTCTGCAGGAATCTTCATCGGCCCGGACTCCAACGTGCAGGACAACGTCTCGGTGCACGTGGATTCCGACCACCCCGTATCGGTCGGCGCAAAGGTGTCCATCGGCCACAACGCGGTCGTGCACGGTTGCACGATCGGCGACGGCACGCTCATCGGCATGGGCGCCGTGATACTCAGCGGAGCGAGGATCGGTGCCGGGTGTCTGATCGCCGGGGGTGCGGTCGTGCTCGGCGAGGCGGAGATCCCGGCTGGTTCGCTGGTGGCCGGGGTCCCCGCGAAGGTGCGTCGGGGGCTCAGCGACGAGGAGCGAGAGGGTCTGATCGCCAATGCCGATATCTACCTCGTGCACTCGCGGAACCACTCCGCGGCTACCCGGGCGTGACCGTCTCGGCCGCTAGGCTGAGAGACGTAAGGGGCGGTGGCCAAGCTGGTTAAGGCAGTGGGCTCATAACCCAACGATCGCGGGTTCAAGTCCCGCCCGCCCTACTCTTCATCTTCAGCGATTCGTGCGTCGCCACGCGTGAGGAACAGACGGCAGGTGTGACTCGTGACGAACGGCTCGAGAAGTTTCACCTCGAGCGGGCCGTCACTGTGGCGGAGAACGTCCCTCACCAGCTGAGCATGTACACCGCAGACGAGCTCCTGATCCGCGACGAGCAGGTCGTGATACTGACACGGGGTGAGGTCGAATCGTAGGGCCCTCTCGTCGACGACCGGGTTCAGGCCGGCATCATCGAGATGCTCGTAGAGCACATCGACCTGACGCAGCGCATCGGCCTCGAGCTCGTGCGGGGTCTCGCACGACATCGCCCGCAGCATGCGCCCCCGCGAGATAGCCCCCGCGACGCGAGCGCGCGCCACGGCGCTCGATGCGGTGTCGTGAACCGGGTGAAACACCACTGGCGGACGGCCACGCTTGCCCAGGACCAGAGTCTCACTGCAGATCAGCCCTTCGTCCTCGAGCACCCGCACATGATCACGCACGGTGTTGAGGGGTATTCCGCATTGCTCCGCCAACTCACCTGCTGAGCGTCCGGGGGTCTGCTGGATGGCGTGGAGCAATTGGAGCCGACGGGGTTGTGTCAGCCCGCGGAAGTCATGGGCGCGGCGGGGCATGTGGCGAGAGTAGACGGGGAGACGACCGTCGGTCTCACGTTCGACCGGAAATAAACCGGTAGAACGGAATGCGATGTCCGCGACGACTCGAGATGGTGGAACAACCATCACGATGAGGGGCGGAAAGCCATGAGACTCACATCAGAATCCGAGGCGATCGTCCGAGCGACCGCGGGGGTCGTCGCAGAGCATGCCGACGAGATCACCACTCGCTTCTACCGCGAGATGTTCGCCGTGCATCCGGAGTTGCTCCGAGTGTTCAACCGGGCGAATCAGGCGATCGGAGAGCAGCCGAAGGCCCTTGCGGCATCGATCGTCGCATTCGCCGTGCAGCTGATCGACCCCGAGGCACCCGACTTCGCACCGGTGATGCGTCGAATCGCGCACAAACATGTGTCGCTGGGCATCAAGGCGCGCCAATACACGATCGTCGGCCATCACCTCCTCGATGCGGTCGGAACCGTACTCGGCGACGCCGTCACGCCGGAGATCAGGGCCGCATGGGACGAGGTTTACTGGCTCTTCGGATGCTCGCTGATCGCGGAAGAGGCGAAGCTCTATGCCCTCGGCGGCACCGATCCCGATCACCCCTGGCGGAAGCATCGAGTGGTGGAACGGGTCGAGGAATCGGCTGACGTCGTGTCGCTCCTCCTCGCTCCGGTCTCCGGAGATGTCGCGACCCACCGCGCGGGGCAGTACGTGGCCATCGCCGTCGATCTACCGGATGGATCGCGCCAGCCGCGCCAGTACACGATCTCGTCCGGGCCCCGCAGCGACTCGCTGCGCGTGACGATCAAGCGTGTGCGCGCAAACGGGCGCACGCCTGACGGCCAGGTCTCGACATGGTTGCACGAGAACGCACATCCGGGAACGCTGCTCGACGTGTCGCAACCTGCCGGCGATGTCGTCGTCGACCACGATGAGACTCCGCTCGTCCTGGTATCCGCCGGTATCGGCATCACCCCGGTCGCCGCGATCGTCGAAGAGCTCTCGCGCCACTCCCCGGCGCGCACCGTGCGCCTGTTCCATGCCGATCGCTCGCACGACACTCACGTGCTGTACGCGTCTTTGCGCAGGCAGGTGCTGGCGATGGAAGACGCCCGTGCGCAGAACTGGTATCGAGACGATGCGGGATCGGCGCCGACTCTTCGACCCGCGTTGTCGGGGCGCATGGACCTCGCCGCCGTCGAGCTGCCGGACGATGCGGACGTCTTCATGTGTGGGCCCTTGGACTTCATGCGCACATGTCGATCCACACTCCTGGCGCGCGGCGTCCCGCCGGAGCGGATCTCCTACGAGGTGTTCGGACCAGATCTCTGGGCGCAACAGCCGACTGTCGAAGCGGCCTGATCGCCGCACCGGGATATCGTGCGACCCGGACAGAGGCCGCTGTCAAGCCCCTCCCTGGCGCCCTCCTCAGGCGACATCCTTCCCACGTGCGGCATAGCGTCGCAGAACGGGAGGCACCATGAGCATCGGCAGCGGAATCGCGCTCTTCGTGATCGGGGCGATCCTCGTCTTCGCGGTGAACGTCGACATCCAATGGGTCGACCTCGACATGGTCGGGTACATCCTGATGGGCGCCGGCGTCGTCATCTTCC
>NZ_JBLVOH010000135.1:3766-5992 GCF_053543675.1 Microbacterium umsixpiens | reverse complement strand
GGTCCCCTCCGCAGCCCCGAGCTCTTTCACCACACCGTCAGACCCTGAGGCCACGGCCTCAGGGCACGCGACGTCGGCACGAGCACGGCAGGTCGTGATCGTCGTGAGCAGAGCTGCCGCTGCGGCCACAGGATCGGCTCCTCCCGACGAGCTGCTCCTGTCCGGATCTCCACCTGCCCTCGTCTCGTCCGCCGTCGCCTTCTCCGTAGACCCCTCGGATTCCTCGTGCGCCCCGGCGTCCTCCGACACGGGCGTGGCCGATGGCTCACCCCCCGAGGGTGCCGATGCCGATTCGGCCGCCCGCCGCCCTCCTGCATCAGCAGCCTCGCCCGGCTCGCCACCGTCCGGCCACAGCAGGCCCGCGGCGAGTACGACGACCGCCACGGCTGCCGCCACGATGAACGGACGTCGCCGCGAGTGCGACCGCGTGCCTTGATCCCCTGCCTCACCCGTCCTTCGGCCTCGCCGCCCCGGTACCCCCGCCGCGATCCGCGCGTACGCGACCCGGAAGGACTCCTTCGCGGCGTCGGCGAGCGTCACGGCTGTGGTCGCGATCCCCCGGCTCCTGCGGCGACGATCCGCCCGCAGACGCTGACCGTTCCGCGAAAGGACCGGTTGATGCGCCGTGATCACGCGCGCGACCTCCCTCGCACGCTCCGGCGCATGCGACCCGCGATCGAGAGGTTGCGGAGCAGCGACGCTCAGGAGCTCTTGCTCCCACACATCGAGGAGCCGGCGCGGGATGCGCGGCTGTGTGGCGGCCTTCTCGAGCCCCTTCTCGATCACGCTGAGCGCCCGCGTGAGCACCTTGTCGGTGCTGTCTTCGCCCAGTCGCCGGACGATCTGCGCCGCTCCTTCTCGCGCATCCACCCCTGCTCCGAAGACGAACATCGGCCGTCCGCCGTCGGTCACCCACCATGCTCCGGTGCGTGTCCCCTCCGCACCATCGCCGATCTCGTCGAGACCGCGCAGCAGGCTGATCACGAGGGTGCAGCACTCCCCCGGTTTCAGCACTGCCCCCGTGGCCGATCGACGGATCAGGAGCCCCAGCGCCTGATCCGTGCACCACGGGAGCAGCACATCGTGGCCACCGCCTCGTCGGATGACGTCGATCGGTGCGGCCACATGCTCCGCCCCCGAGTACCGCCATCCGATCCATCCTCCGAGAGCCGAGGCGTCCACCCGCACCGCCACTGCGTCCCCCGAAGTGACCAGTGCGCCCTCGAACGGCCCCTCATCCGCGTCGAGAACCCGAACGACCCGATGCGCGGCCGGAAGAAGGGCCGTCCCCCGAGCGTCATGCGTGCCGATGTCTGTCATTCCTCCATCACAGCCCACCGCACACCGGAATCTGCGTGATCCAGGCCTCAGCGAACGGGTTCCGGCCGATGCCGAGAATGTGCAGGAAGAGTGCCGTCACATCCGACTCCGCTTCACGCGAACGGCGACATCACGAGGGCTGCGGACTCGGTAGGCTGGTCCCCATGGCAAAGCGTGCTCCTGAACCCGAAAAGCGTCCTGGGTTCTTCTCCCAGATCAAGTCCCTCTTCCGGTTCACCCGTGAGGCCTACCCGTGGCTTCCGTGGGCTCAGCTCGCGATCCTGGTCGGCGGCGTCCTCATCGGCCTCGTCGCCGGCTACCTGATCCCGCCATTCCAGATCTGGACGCTCGTCCTCTGGGGCATCACGGGTCTCATGCTCGGCGTCCTCGGCGCGCTGTTCCTCATGACCCGAATGTCGACTTCGGCCATGTACACGAAGATCGACGGCATGCCCGGCGCCACCGGCCACGTGCTCAGCACCAGCCTCGGACGCAGCTGGCAGGCGTCGGAGACGCCCGTCGGCATCAACCCGAAGACGCAGGAGGCGGTGTACCGCACCATCGGTCGCGGTGGCATCGTCGTCGTGGGAGAAGGCGCGCGGGGCCGCCTGACCCGCCTCGTCAACGAGGAGCGCAGCAAAGCCCAGCGCGTCGCGCACGGAGTTCCCGTCACGGTGCTCTACGTCGGGCACGGCGAGGACGAGGTCGCGATCGCCGACCTGGCGAAGACGATCAAGAAGCTCCCGAAGGCCATCGACAAGACCACCATGGCAGCGGTCATCCGCCGCGTGGACTCGGTCTCGCAGTCGCTGTCTTCGCTGCCGATCCCCAAGGGGATCGACCCGACGAAGGTGCGCTCGCAGCGACCTCGTTGAGCCCAGCACTCCGAAACGAAGAGCGCGGCCG
>NZ_JBLVOH010000135.1:0-3746 GCF_053543675.1 Microbacterium umsixpiens | reverse complement strand
GGGCGGCCGCGCTCTCGTTCATTCGGAGAGCGGCTGCCGAGGCAGGCGACGGACCTTCGCACGCCGACGACGACGCTCGGGAACCATCGAACGCATCTCGTCGAGCTTGCCGAAGCAGAACAGTCGGTCGTCCGCCTCGAGGACCACGTGCTTGCGCGGGTTCGGGATCACGCTCACGCCGCGGTGGAGCGTGAGGACCGTGATGTCGCGTTCCCAGAGGCCCGCCTCACCCAGAGTCTTGCCGACCAGGTCGACGGCGCCATGCACCATCAGTTCCGCGACGCCGTATCCCGTCGAAACCGTGAGCCGTTGCCGCACATCGATCTCGGGGAACGCGACCTGACCGGCGATGTAATCGATGATCGCGCCGGCGACATCGAGCTTCGTCGCCGTCTCGATGCCCTGCAGCCCCGGCGAGGAGTTGACCTCCATGACCAGCGGTCCGTCGTCACCTTCGAGCATGTCGACGCCGGCGACCCGCAGCCCCATGATCTGCGCGGAACGGACGGCGGCGCGCTCATACACGGGGTCGAGTTCGACGGCCTCGACGGATCCCCCGCGGTGCACGTTCGAGCGGAATTCGTCTCCGGCGGCCGAACGCCGCATCGCGGCCACGACACGGTCGCCGACGACGAGAGCCCGGATGTCGCGTCCGCGACTCTCCGAGATGAATTTCTGGATCAGCACGTTCTGCTTGGTGGAGTGCAGCGTCTCGATGATCGCCTCGGCCACCTTCACCTGGGGCGCGAGGATGACTCCGATCCCCTGGGTTCCCTCCAGCAGCTTGATCACGACCGGCGCCCCACCGACGCGCTCGATCGCCGGACGCACGTCTGCGCGATTGCGCACGAATGCCGTCGGCGGCATCGCGATGTTGTGCCGTGACAGGATCTGATTCGCGCGGAGCTTGTCCCGTGCGCTGGAGATCCCGTTCGCGGTGTTCGGCGTGTACACGTCCATCTGCTCGAACTGCCGCACCACGGCGGTGCCGAAGTAAGTGATCGAGTTGCCGATGCGGGGCAGGATCGCGTCGTAGTCGCTGAGCTGACGACCCCGATAGTGGAGGTCGGGTTCATCGGCCGTGAGATCGATCGCGAAGCGCAGCGTATTGAGCACCTTGACGTTGTGTCCGCGCTGAAGCGCAGCTGCGCGCAGTCGCTGGGTGGAGTACGCCTGCGGCGCACGGGAGAGCACTGCGATCTTCACGGGGGATTTTTCCTGCCAGGATGTATCAGGTGAGTAGGACTACCCCCCATTCAAACACCCTTACGGGGTGGCGAGAATGGGTGAGCCTGCCCGATCTCGGAGTCGACTGGCTGAAAGCCAAGATCGACACCGGTGCGCGCACCTCCTCACTGCACGCGTTCGACATCTTCGAGTTCGAACAGGACGCCCAGCCCTGGGTCCGTTTCAAGGTCAAACCCTGGCAGGACAGCCAGGAGGACGCCGTCGTCGTCGAGTGCCCGGTCCACGACCGGCGCGCCGTGCGCAGCTCGTCGGGGCACGCACAGGAGCGCCTCGTGGTGGAGTTGTTGATCCGCCTCGTCGACCGCGAAGTGCTCGCCGAGGTGACGCTGAGCAACCGCGACGAGATGGGCTTCCGGATGCTCATCGGAAGAGAAGCGCTGCGACAGGGATTCTCGGTCGACCCGGCACGATCGTTCCTCGGCGGACGCGCACCCCGAGAGGCGCGTCGCCGCAACCGCGGCAAGATCTGAACGCTACGTTCAGGCGCGGATGAGAACGGTGCCGACGGCCTTGTCATGCAGGCCGCGCTGATCGGCGTCCCAGATCACCGCCGGCACGACCACGACGAGCAGGAGGGTGCGCACGATCGGCCGCCACAGGCCGACCCAGGCACCGTCGCGGCGCACGAGCCGCATTCCGAGGATCCGGTGGCCCGGGCTGCCTCCCGCGGTAGGGATGAAGAGGATCTGCAGCACGGCGAACACCAGCATCGGCGCGAACTGCGTGAGCCCGGCTTCGGTGGGAAGCGCGAACTGGTCGTAGCCGAGGAACGCAGTGGCGATGATGGTCGCGGCGAGGTAATCGATGAGCAGAGCCCCGATGCGGCGGCCCGGCCGGGCGATGCTGCCCGGACCCGACTCCGGCAGTCCGAGTCGCTCACCGGGGTACGTGTTCACAGCGTCCGTCACTCCCCCAGCCTACCGAGAGCGAAATGCCGCATCGTCGCCGGGCTCCTGTAACACGCCCGAAACAAAGCGGATACCGTAGAGAAATCCCCCGTCCGTACTCTGCAGAGTGGCCGTGAAGCCATCGATCCGCATTACAGGAGTCGTACATGTTCAAAGATTCGTCCGAGGTACTGACCTACATCAAGGAGAACGACGTCAAGTTCCTTGACATCCGTTTCACCGATCTCCCTGGTGTACAGCAGCACTTCAACATTCCTGCATCGACGGTCGACGAGGCTTTCTTCACCGACGGTCAGCTGTTCGACGGCTCCTCGATCCGCGGATTCGCGAGCATCCACGAGTCGGACATGCAGCTCATCCCCGACGTCACCACCGCGTACGTCGACCCCTTCCGCGAGGCCAGCACCCTCGTGATGCTGTTCGACATCTACAACCCGCGCACCGGCGAGATCTACTCAAAGGACCCGCGTCAGGTCGCCAAGAAGGCCGAGAAGTACCTCACGTCGACGGGCATCGCCGACACCGCGTTCTTCGCCCCTGAGGCCGAGTTCTACATCTTCGACGACGTCCGCTACAACGTCACCTCGAACTCCAGCTTCTACAGCGTCGACTCGGAAGAGGGCGCCTGGAACACCGGCCGCGAAGAAGAGGGCGGCAACCTCGGCAACAAGACCCCGTACAAGGGCGGCTACTTCCCGGTGAGCCCGGTCGACAAGACCGCTGACCTCCGCGACGACATCACCCTCAAGCTGATCGACGCCGGCTTCATCCTCGAGCGCTCGCACCACGAGGTCGGCACCGGTGGCCAGCAGGAGATCAACTACCGCTTCGACACGATGGTCCACGCGGCGGACGACATCCTGAAGTTCAAGTACATCGTCAAGAACACCGCCGAGGAGTGGGGCAAGGTCGCGACCTTCATGCCCAAGCCCCTCTACGGCGACAACGGCTCGGGAATGCACACGCACCAGTCGCTGTGGAGCGACGGCAAGCCGCTCTTCTACGACGAGGCCGGCTACGGTCAGCTCAGCGACATCGCACGCTGGTACATCGGCGGCATCCTGGCGCACGCGCCGGCCCTGCTCGCCTTCACCAACCCGACGCTGAACAGCTACCACCGTCTGGTCAAGGGCTTCGAGGCTCCGGTCAACCTGGTCTACTCGGCCGGCAACCGCTCCGCCGCGATCCGCATCCCGATCACGGGCTCCAACCCGAAGGCCAAGCGCATCGAGTTCCGTGCGCCCGACGCCTCCGGAAACCCGTACCTCGCCTTCGCCGCGCAACTGATGGCGGGCCTCGACGGCATCAAGAACCGCATCGAGCCGCACGAGCCGGTGGACAAGGACCTCTACGAGCTTCCGCCCGAGGAGGCCAAGGACATCCCCCAGGTGCCGAACTCGCTGCTCGACTCGCTCGACGCCCTGGCGGCCGACCACCAGTTCCTCCTCGAGGGCGGCGTGTTCACCAAGGAGCTCATCGAGACCTGGATCTCGTACAAGTACGAGAACGAGATCCTGCCGATGGCCCAGCGCCCGCACCCGTTCGAGTACGAGCTGTACTTCGGCGTCTGACGACCGCAGCGCATCGAGA
>NZ_JBLVOH010000134.1:0-3849 GCF_053543675.1 Microbacterium umsixpiens | reverse complement strand
GACGCCACCCGCGGCCGGAGCGACGAGGTGCCCGCCTGCCAGGACTCCAGGATGTGTTCGCCGCCCCAACCGTCCACCGTCAGGCACGCCGCCGCGCCGAACAGGATGTCGGGCAGCAGCTCGGGGTGGTCCTCGGCGAGGCTCCCTGCGAGGTCTCGCGCGGCGATCTGCTCGTGCACCGCATCCGCCTCGACGTGCTCCTCGAAATAGGCCGCCACATCCGGGTCGAACCCCAGACGATGCAGGCCGTCGGCATACAGGCGGCAGGGGATGGACGAGGTCATCTCGAATGCGGCCAGGTGCCCGACGATCGCGCCGACGAGGCGGCGGTTGAGCCCGAACATCGACATCATGTTGTGCGAGGCGAGAGTGATCGCCGGCACATCGTCGACGTACGCCCCGTACGTGGAATCGAGGCCCGCGGCACGCATCGCGCGGGCGAAGAGCTCGGCATGCACGCGCTGCGGTCGTCCGCCTCCGTACTCGTCCGACTGGATCTCGACGAGGGCGGCCTTGGCGCGTCCTTCCAGGCGCGGGATGGCCCAGGAGTGCGGATCCGCCTCGCGCAGGGTGTACACGGAGCGCTGGATGAGGGTCTCCTCCGCCTGCTCCCTGGTGGCCTTCTTCGCGATGTGCCGCGAGAGGCTCGGTCCCGTGTCGGCGGCGGCCAGGGCGAAGAGCGCGCGGCCGACGGCGTCAACGGTCGGCTCGGGGGACTCCGGCATCGGCACCCTCGCGCGCAGCGCGCTCTCGAACGCCTCCTCGAGGATCCGGCGGGTGGTGAGAAGGGCGGGGTCCCACTCCAGGTCGGCATCGAGCTGCGGGAGCGATCCGTAGGACGAGGCGTAGAGGACGAAGAGTGCGAGTTGGATGTCGTCGTCGCGCATCACGTCAGCGCTCGCCGCCACGGCAGCGGTCGCGAGGCCCGTGTGGTCGGCGGCAGCGGCGTCGTCGCCCGTCAGGCGCGACATGACGGCGTGACTCAGCGGCCCTCGGTCGGTGAAGGGGCGGGTTGCGGCCGGGGCGGATGCCGGGGCGGATACGGTCATGAACAGGGCTCCCATCGGTGCGATGCTTCGCATCCTGCCGCGTGTGGATCATGCGCTCCAGGGACTTGACGCAGACGGGCGTGCGGGGCATACACGCCGCGGCGCGTGCGGGGTGTCGACATCCGCTCCGCAGGGGCGGCCAGCGAACCGGTACCGTGGGGGCATGATCCCGGCCGTGCGCACCTTCGGGCGCCTCCTCGCACGGCACGGCCTCGCGCTGGCGGCCTGGTATCTCGCCGGCGAGGCTCTTCACGAGATCTTCGTGCAGCTCGCGGGTTTCGTAGGCGGACTCACCACGCTCGGCGGACTCCTGCTCCTGCCGCTCGCCGTGGCCGCGCGCCTGGTGTCGTACGTCGCCATGTACCTCACGGTGCAGCGGTCGCTGCCGCACAGTGCATCCGACCACCGCCCGAGCTACCGGCAGTTCGCGCAGACGACGCTGGTCGCCATCCTGCCGTTCTTCGCGTTCTATGCCGCCTGGGGAATGCTCGACGTCGACATCAAGGCGTTCTTCAACATCGCGAGCGGCATCGCCCTGCGCGACGCCAGCTACGACGCCGCCCAGCTCGGCGACCGCGGCGGCCTCATCGCGGTGGGCGTGCTGCCGGTCGCCGTGCTGGTCATCGCGCTCGTCGTGCGCGTGCTCCTCGCTCGGATCGGCGGGAGACTGCCGTCGTGGACGCTCGCGCTCGCCGCGTACGCCGAGGTGGTCTGGACCTTCATGCTCTTCACCCTGGTGGGCCAGTGGTGGGCGCAGGCCAAGGAGTGGATCGCCGAGCGAGCGGGCATCGCCTGGTTCGAGGGTATCGGTGACTGGTTCGGAGCCAACGTGCTCCCGGTGGCGACGCTGTGGGAGACGGTGCTGTGGCTGGTCGGACTGGTGGTCGCCGCGGTCGTCGTGCCCGCGGCATGGTTGACCGTGGCCGGCGTCATCTACGGCACGACCTTCGACGCGACTCCGGCGGTGCTGGGGCGTATCGAGCAGGCGCCCCCTGGTGCGGTGTCGAACCTCGCGCGAAACCTCGCACTCCGCCTCGAAGGGCTGTGGGCGGCACTGGCCCTGATCTGGCGCGGCGGCCCCGTCGTGTTCGGCTGCACGGCACTGGCGTATGCCGTGTGGTCGTGGGCCGAGCAGGTCGGCTCGCGCGGCGTTCTGCAACTCGTCGGCGCGCACGACACCGCGTTCTGGTCGGGCTTCTTCCCGCTTCTCCTCGTCGCCGTGGCCGCCGTAGCTGAGCCGCTGCGTGTCGCGATCGTGGCGACCGCCTTCGACACCGTGGTGGGTCGCCCGGAAGCACGGATGGGCACACGCGAATCAGGGTTCGATGGGGAAGCGCGCGATCTCGTCGGTGCCGGGGATGTCGAGCACGAACGGCCCGTCGGCGTCGTCGGGGAGCAGGAACACCGCGAGGATGACGGAGGAGCCTGACTCCTTCTGGCAGCCCGACTCGCCCTCGTCGTAGGGCACGTCGAGCACGGACCGGGCGTTGGTCCAGACGCGCGCGCCGTCGGTCTCGGCGAGGGTGAACATCCCGCATCCGGCGGACTCGCCCTCCGCCCTGGCATCGATCCGGATGCTGAGTGTCCGCGATCCCGCCGGTGCCTCGAACTCATCCCAGCGGGCGGAGTCCAGACGGAGTGTCTGCCCGGCGACCTCGGTCCTCCCTTCTTCCGCATCCTGCACCTGCGTGCTCTTCGGGGCGGCAGGCAGCACATCGAACCAGACGTGCACGGCGATCGCGGCGGCCGCGGCCACCACGAGCGCCACCAGCGCGAAGCGCTGTGTCCGCCACCAGGTCATGGCGCCCCCAATCGCGGCTCGTCGAGTTCCCTGTCGGTCTCCTGCGGCACCTCATCGAGCGAGAGCGGGAAGGTGATGACGTCGTCGAGACGCGGCGTCGGGTACTCACCGGTGAGTCGCAGCTCTCCGTTCCCGGTCCGCAGGCCCTCCGGAAGCTCGAACGCCAGTGTCCCGACGGTGTCGGTGCCCACTCGCAGCTTGGCCCGGAGCAGCGATGTCGGCGGACGCTCGCTCGCCAGGAAGACCTGCCCGTCGATCACGAGGCTGGCGACGCCGATCACGGCATCCTCCTCGGTCGTCGGTGCGGACACGGCGAGTTCGATCACGAGCCAGTTCCCGTCGGCCTCCCACTTGTCCGCCACCGTCAGCCGGTCGGCGAACGAGGCCTCCTGCACCGCGGCGATGAGGGTACGGGACGTCGCCGTGTCGTCGACGGCCGCCCTCGTGAAGAAGGGATCGGTCAGCGCATCCTCGGGCGGTGTGACCGCCGTCACCACGCCGGCCGCGAGGACGAGCGCGATACCCGCGGCCCACGGAATCCATCCGCCGCGCGCGCTCACGGATCGACCTCCACGGGGGTGCGGGCGATCAGGTCGGTCCGCCGCCACGTGATCGCCGACGGCGAGAGGATGACCTGGCCGGACTGCTCCCTGGCGTCGTACACATCGAGGTGGGCTTCGTGCTCGTCCAGCGCATCGTCGGCGACGGGGAAGGCGATGCGCACGTCGGCGGGGACGCCGGGTTGCAGCACCACCGCGCGCAGCGAACCGTCCGTCCGCCAGGAGCGCGCGGTGTCGGTCACGGTCACCCCGGAGAGTTCGAGAAGCGGTGCGCTCGACGAGAGGAGCCGTGAGGCGACCTGGTCGGCCGTGCCCTCCACCCCGACCGCGCGGTCGGACAGGTTCTCCAGTCGCACCGTGACGATGAGCAGAGTCTCGCCCGGCTCCGCCTCCAGATACTGCTCCTCGACTTCGTCGGTGACCTCGGCGTCCATCACGG
>NZ_JBLVOH010000133.1:4058-6231 GCF_053543675.1 Microbacterium umsixpiens | reverse complement strand
AGGCCGTCTTCGATCGCGCGCGCGACCTTGCGTGCGGCAGGGCCGATGAACACGCGGTCGCTGAACCCCAGACGGCTGGCCAGCCGCGAACCCGGGGCGATGGGGCTCGAAGTCACGGTCCCAGCCTACCTGCGCCGGGATGCCGCAGTTGCGTGCACGGCGCTCACGCGGGCTTGCGCGCTCGGTGCAGGGCGACGATGCCGAACGTGAGGTTGCGGTAGGCCACGTCGCCCCAACCCGCCTCGCGGATCCAGGCCGACAGCTTCTTCTGGTCGGGCCACTCGCGGATCGACTCGTTCAGGTAGTCGTACGCGTCGCCGTTCGTGCCTGCCACCCGGGCGACACGGGGCAGCACCTGCGCGTTGTAGAACCGGTATGCGCCGCGGAACAGCTTCCCCGGAGGCGTGGAGAACTCGTTGATCACGAGCCGGCCGCCGGGCTTGGTCACCCGATACAGCTCGCGCAGCGCCTTCTTCGGATCGTTGACGTTGCGCAGCGCGTACGACATCGTGACCGCGTCGAACTCGGCATCCGCGAACGGCAGCGCCGTGGCGTCCGCCTGCACGAACGAGAGGTTGCGCATCGCACCGTGGCGACGTTCACCCTCGGCCAGCATCCCGGGCGAGAAGTCGGCCGCGACGACGTCAGCACCGCTGCGGGCGAGCGACGCCGACGACGAGGCGGTACCTGCACCGAGGTCGAGGATCCGCTCCCCCGGCTTCGGGGCGACCGCACGGGTGGTCGCTGCGCGCCACAGCACGTCGTTGCCGAAGGTCATGGCCGTGTTGGTGCGGTCGTACCCGGCGGCGACCTGGTCGAACATGCCGCTGACGCGGGCGGGGTCCTTGCCGAGATCGGCGCGGTTCTTCTCGTTCGAAGTCACGCGTTCAGTCTAGGCGCGAGGCCCAGGGCTTCGAGGCGGTCGAGCCACGGATCGGCGGTGGCATCGTCGAACGGTGCGACCTGCGCGCGCACCCGATCCTCCAAGGCGAGCGCGAGCGTCTCGAGATGCTCCATGACGTCGACGGGATAGCCGTAGCGGACGCTGTGCTCGGCCCACTCGTCGCGGTCGTCGACCCAGGTGCCCCGGGCCCCGGCCACGCGCACGACATCGAGGTCCATGTCGATGCCGGTCGCGAGGAGCGGGTCGTCGGACCAGTGGATGTCCCACCCCAGGTCGATGTAGATCCGCATGCCGCGGCGGTGGCGACGGTTCACCGTCACGGCGTGGTCGCCGCTCGCCGGAACGAGCGTGACGTTGGGTCCGCCCGCATGGAACTCGGCCCCGGGCCGGAAGCTGTGCCAACCCACCGGCTGCCCGATCCAGTCGCCCCACTCGTCGGCGCCGAGATACACGCACTCGTGCCGCCAGTGCGGCGACCCGTCCCACTTGCGCCACTGGAAGACCATCTCGGTGCCGGGTACGGGGCGTGCAGCGCTCATCCGTTCACCCTACGTCGGCGCAGATCCGTGCCGTGAGAGCGGCATAGGCTGGATGCGTGCACACCACCCACCTGGTCGTGGAGACCCGAGAGATCGCCCCGGTCGAAGACCTCCTCGCCTACGCGGATCCCGCCCACCCGCTCGCCTGGCTGCGGCGCGGAGACGGCATCGTCGCGGTCGGAGAACCGCTCGCCGAGGTCCGTCAGCCGTCGGCGGCCGGACTGTCGCGCACCGCGGCGCTCGCGAACGCCTGGCGAGGCATGGTGGCACAGGCCGAGATCTCCGACCCCGTGGACCTGCCCGGCAGCGGGCTGGTGGCTTTCGGCGCGTTCGCCTTCGACGAGGAGTCGGCGGCCGACAGCGTGCTCGTCGTGCCGAGTCAGGTGCTCGGGCGCCACGGCGATCGCTTCTGGGAGACCCGCATCCGCCTCGCCGCATCGCCCGTCTCCGAGGAGCCGTTCGCGACCCAGCCGTACGGTCCGCACTGGGCCGGCACCGTCGGACCGGGCGCCCAGAGCCCGCAGGGCTACCAGGACTCGGTGCGCCGCGCGCTCACCCGCATCGCCGACGGCGAGCTGAGCAAGGTCGTGCTCGCGCGCGACCTCACCGGCAGCGTCCCGGCCGGGTCGGACCTGCGCCGTCTCGTGCGTGCCCTGTCGACCGGCTACCCCGACACCTGGGCCTTCGCCGTGGACGGTCTGATCGGCGCGAGCCCGGAGACCCTCGTCAC
>NZ_JBLVOH010000133.1:0-4013 GCF_053543675.1 Microbacterium umsixpiens | reverse complement strand
GTGACCGCTCGTGTGCTCGCCGGCACCATCGGCCGGGGCGCGGATGCGGACGCCGACACCGCGGCATCCTCCCACCTCGCCTCGAGCACGAAGGATCTCGACGAGCACCAGTACGCCGTGCAGAGCGTGCTCGCCTCGCTCCGGACGCACACCCGGGCGTTGGCCGCGAGCGAGCAGCCCTTCCTTCTGAAGCTGCCGAACCTCTTCCATCTCGCGACAGACGTCGAGGGCGAGCTCGCCGACGGCGAATCGGCGCTCGACCTGGTGCAGGTGCTGCATCCGACCGCCGCCGTCGCCGGCACCCCGACGCCCGCGGCCATCGCCGCCATCCGCGAGCTCGAGCCCTTCGACCGCGGACGCTACGCCGGCCCGGTCGGCTGGGTGGACGCCGCGGGCAACGGCGAATGGGCGATCGCCCTGCGCTGCGCACAGTTCACGGCAGGATCCGGGGAGATCGGGGTGACGGCATACGCCGGCGCCGGGATCGTCGCGGGCTCGGACCCCGAGAGCGAACTGCTCGAGACGCGGGTGAAGTTCCGGCCGCTGGTCGACGCGCTGGCCTGAGCGCGCTCAGCTCGCGGCGAGGCGCTTCTTCTCGGCCTCGACATCGAAGTCGGCGACCGGCCACTGCGGGTCGATGTCCTCCAGGGCTGCGAGCAGCAGCTCCTGCACCGCGAGGCGGGCGTACCACTTGGCGTTCGCCGGGATCACGTGCCACGGGGCCGCCTCGGTGGAGGTGCGGTCGAACACGGTCTGGTACGCCTGCATGTACTGCGGCCACAGCATCCGCTCGTCCACATCGCCGGGGTTGTACTTCCAGTACTTGTCCGGGCGTTCGAGCCGCTCCATGAGCCGCTCCTTCTGCTCCTCCGGCGAGATGTGCAGCATGACCTTGATGATGCGGGTGCCGGATGCCGCGACGCGGGCCTCGAACTCGTTGATCGCGTCGTACCGGCGCTCGATCTCCGCGGCGTCCGCCAGCTCGCGCACCTTGCCGATCAGGACGTCTTCGTAGTGGGAGCGGTCGAACACCCCGATGAAGCCCGGCTCCGGCAGACGCTTCTCGATACGCCACAGGAAGTCGTGGCTGCGCTCCTCGGGTGTCGGCGCCTTGAACGCGGCGAGCGCGACGCCCTGGGGATCGACCCCGCCGACCACGTGCCGCACGATCCCGCCCTTGCCGGCCGAGTCCATCGCCTGCAGCACCAGCAGTACGGCATCCTTCGCCACCCCGACCCGGCTCTCGGCGAACAACCTCTCCTGCAGATCGTTCAGCTTCTCGAGCCCCGCCGCGAGGTCACGGGCGCCGTGCGACTTGCCGCCGACGTATCCGGGCTTGGTGTCGGGGTCGAGATCGGCGAGGCGGAATCCCTCGCCCACTCGTAGCGTCTGCGTCCAGCGGTGCGCGTCCATACGCACATCCTGCCAGTCAACGCGGCAGCGGCACCTCGATGATCTGACGGCCGCCGCGCGGAGTGGTCAGCGCCTGGTCGAGCGCCGTGCGGGTCGTGACCCTCTGGTACTCCCAGCCGTAGGCCGACGCGAGGTGCTCCAGGCGCACGGTGTGCGGGGTGTAGAAAGCGCGATCGAGGTCGGCCGGCGACGCGGACCCTGCGACCTCCAGGGAGTCGAAGATGGTGCCGCCGCCGTCGTTGCCGACGATGACCTGGAGCCGCGGTTCGGTCTCGTCCGGGGGCAGCAGCAGTGCGCCGACGTCGTGCAGGAAGGCGAGGTCGCCCAGCAGCACCCTCGTCACACCGGGGGCTCCGGCCGCCTGACTGGCGAGTGCGATGCCGGTCGCCGTCGCGATGGTGCCGTCGATCCCGGCGAGTCCGCGATTGGCGTGCACGGGCACCTTCTTGCCGCCGAGCACCTGATCGGCGACGCGCACCAGCCGCGAAGAGCCGAACACCAGCCGGTCGTGAGGCCAGGTGGCCCGCCACACGGCGTCGACCAGGAGTGCACGGTCGAGCGGGCGGCGGACGGCGTCGAGCTCGGCCTTGACGGCGTCCCTGCGGGCGGCGAAGTCGGTGGAGGCCAACCCGTCGGGGTCGGGGGCGTCCTCGCTCAGGTCGACGACCTCGGCGGCCGAGGCCTGGAGCCAGTCGCCGAGCCAGGCGCGATCGGCGGGGCCGGGGGCGACGGATACGGCGCCGACGGCACGGGTGCGGTGGTTGAGGTTCAGATCCTCCCCACCCCCGCGCACCGCGATCACGTCGACATCCGTACGGGCGAGGAGTGCTGCCACCTCACGGCTGAGCGTCGGGTGGCCGAGCACGACGACCCGTTCGATGCGCCCGCCGAGCTCGTCGCGCGACAGCAGCCGACGGTAGCCGTGCACGACCTGTCGCCCGAAGCGCGCACCGCTCACGATCTCGGCGATCAGGGGCCAGCCTCCTGCGTGGGCGACCTCTTCGGCATCCGCTCCCGCATCGGCGCCCGCGATCACGACCGTCCGCGGACCGCGCTCGAGTGCGAACGGCTCCTCCGCGAGCGGACGGGGTGCTTCGCCCGGGGCTGCCGTGATCGCGGTGAGGTCGCCCGAGAGCGGTTCCCTGGCGGGGAGGTTCAGGTGCACGGGGCCCGCAACGCCGGGCAGCGCGCCATCGACCTCGCGCGCTCCCATCGCGCCCGCCACAGCACGCTCGGCGAGTCCGGCCCAGTCACCGTCCCCCGGCACCGGGGCATCGACCTGGTCGCGCACCCAGGGGTGGAAGAGACCTTCTTGGCGCGTCGCCTGATTCGCTCCGACGCCGCGGAGTTCGGGCGGACGGTCGGCGGTCAGCAGCAGCAGTGGGACACCGGAGTGGAACGCCTCCAGCACCGCGGGAAGCAGGTTGGCGACGGCCGTGCCCGAGGTGCAGATGACGGCAGCGGGCACACCCGTCTCCCGGGCGATCCCGAGCGCGGTGAACCCGGCGACGCGTTCATCGATGCGCACGTGTACGCGCACGTGCCCGTCATCGGCGAAGCGCACGGCGGCGAGCGCGAGCGCCTGCGAGCGCGAGCCCGGCGACAGCACGATGTCGCGCACACCGTTCGCGACGAGGTCGGCGATCAGGGAAGCCGCGGCCTCCATCGCCGGCGACGACGTCACGGGCGCGGGTCCGAGGCGGGAGGCTCGTCGGTCTCCTCGTCCAGACGGGCGAGCTCCTCTTCGAGGCGGCGGATGCGGGCATCCTGCTCGGTCTTGCTGATGCTGCGCAGGAACGCAGGGTCGTCGTCCGGCGCGATGACGGGGCGGGTACCGGAATCGTTCGCACGGCGCCGGCCGATCACGAACCAGAGGATTCCACCGATCACGGGGAGGAGCACCACGATCGCGATCCAGGCGGCCTTGGACACACCCCGGTGCCGCGTCGCCGGCTGCACTGCGCAATCGACGATGCTGTACACCCAGAACACGGCGGCGAGGAAGCCGCCGACGATCAGTAGTCTCGCCACCCCTCCAGTGTAGGCGTGTCAGCGGTGGCCCGGCCCCGGAGAGACAGAGGCACCGTTGCTAGACTGCGCGGGAAATGCTGCCCTCACCGCCGGATCGGATGCTGCGAGCGCGGGCTGATCGGACGCTGATCGCCCGCGCGATCACCGCCGTCGGCCTCGCGCTCCTGCTGGTGATCGGCGCCTGGTCCAGCTCCCACGGCCCGGCCGATGTGCACGCCACCCTCTGCCTCGCGTCCGGCGTCTCGTCTCCGACTGACACCGTGTCCGCCGGTGGTGGCCCCGACAGCGCGACGGCCATCGACGTGCTCTCCTCCGACATCGGCGTCTGCGTGCTCGCCGTGCTGTGCGGCGTCGCACTGGTGCTGCTGTTCCTCCGGCTTCGCGGTCGGGGCTCCCGGCCCCTCCGCACCCGCGCTCCCCGCCTGACGTCGCCGAGCCGTGCCGGCCCGCGCCTCGTCGTCCCCGCCCTCTCCCTGGCACAGCTCTCGATCTCCCGCACCTGACGCCCGACGCGTGCAGCGAGCCGCCTCGCGCGGCATCCTTCCCCGTCGTACCCCTGTGTCTGGAGA
>NZ_JBLVOH010000132.1:4038-6066 GCF_053543675.1 Microbacterium umsixpiens | reverse complement strand
ATCGCCCGGGCGCTCGCGAGCGACCCGCAGGTGCTCATCGCCGACGAGCCGGTCTCGATGCTCGACGTCTCGCTGCGTGCGGGCGTGCTGGCGCTGCTGGAGGATCTGCGCGAGAGATGGGGCATCAGCATGCTCTACATCACGCACGACCTGCTGAGCGCGAGGCTCGTGACGCAGAACATCCTGGTGCTCAACGGCGGCCGCGTGGTCGAACGCGGAGAGACCGCCGAGGTGCTGCAGCATCCGGAGGATCCGTACACGATCCAGCTGCTGGACGCCGTGCCCAATCCGACTCGTATCCGATAGAACCACTCATGAGAGGAGCACTCGTGCTCGCATTCCCCGACGGCTTCCTGTGGGGTGCCGCGACCGCGGCCCACCAGGTGGAGGGCAACAACACCACGAGCAACTGGTGGGCGATGGAACACGCCCCCGGCTCGCCCATGGTCGAGCCCTCCGGTGACGCCGCCGACCACTTCCACCGCTACCCGGAGGATATGCGGCTGCTGGCCGCCGCCGGGTTGAACTCCTACCGGTTCTCGGTGGAGTGGGCGCGGATCGAGCCCGAGCGCGGCTTCGTCTCGCGGGCGATGCTCGACCACTACCGCCGCATGATCGACACGGCGCGCGAGAACGGGCTCGACCCGACGGTCACGCTCATGCACTTCACGGTGCCGCAGTGGTTCCAGAAGGACGGCTTCTGGCGTGCCGACGACGCGGTCGACCTGTTCGCCCGCTACGTCGAGACCGTGCTCCCGATCCTCGACGGCGTCGAGTACGTGTGCACGATCAACGAGCCGAACATCGCCGCGATGCTGGCCGGGGGAGAGGATGCCGCGAACCTCGTGGCCTTCGGCCTCCCGAACCCCGACCTCGCCGTGGCCGATACCCTGCTCGACGCGCACCACCGCGCCTCCGAGATCCTGCACTCGGTGCCGGGGGTCAAGGCCGGCTGGACCATCGCCACGCAGGCGTTCCACTCCACCGGTGAGCCCGGCGCCGACGAGATGCTCGCCGAATACGGTGACCCGCGCGACCACTGGTACCTCGACCAGTCGGCCGGCGACGACTTCGTCGGCGTGCAGGCGTACACGCGCACCTTCATCGGACCGGAGGGTCCGCGACCCGTGTCGCCGGATGTGGAGACGACCCTGACCGGCTGGGAGTTCTTCCCCGAGGCGCTCGAGATGGGTGTGCGCAGCGCATGGGAACGCAGCGGAGGGGTGCCCGTGCTCGTGACCGAGAACGGCATCGCGACCGCCGACGACACCCGCCGCATCGCCTACACGCAGGGTGCGCTCGAGGGACTGCACCGCGCGATCTCCGACGGCATCGATGTGCGGGCGTACCAGCACTGGAGCGCGCTGGACAACTACGAGTGGGCCAGCGGCTTCGCCCCCACCTTCGGCCTGATCGGTTTCGACCATCAGACGTTCGAGCGCACTCCGAAGCCCTCGCTCGCCTGGCTCGGGGAGGTCGCGCGCCGCAACGGGCTCTGAGTTCGGGGTTACGCTCAGGGAATGACGACGCACGCGAGGCACTCGACGCGGCAGGACCGGATCCGATCCGCAGCCGCGGGCCTGAGCGCGGCCGTCGTCGCGGTCGGCCTGGCCGAACTCGTCGCTGCGGTCGTGGAGCCGAGCGCGAGCCCGTTCGCCGTGATCGGCAGCGGGCTCATCGACCTCGCGCCGAGCTGGGCGAAAGACACGGCGATCGCGCTGTTCGGCACCGGAGACAAGGTGGCCCTGATCGTCGGGGTCGCCATCGTCCTCGCGGTCGTCGCCGCGTTCGCCGGCTTCCTGGAGCTGCGACGCCCTCCGATCGGGGCCGTGATCCTCGCTGCTCTCGGCGCGCTCGCCGTCGTGGCCGCGATGATCCGCCCCGGTGCGGGGCCGTTCGCCTGGCTCCCCGGCCTCGTCGCCGGTCTCGTCGCGGTGATCGTCGTGCGGATGCTGGTGCGCAGGCTCCGGCCCGTCGCCGGAATCGCCCCCGACGAGATCGACCGGCGCCGGTTCCTGATCTGGACGA
>NZ_JBLVOH010000132.1:0-4018 GCF_053543675.1 Microbacterium umsixpiens | reverse complement strand
CCCCGCGGCCGCCGGACTCGTGCTGCTGATCGTCGGGAACGTCGCGCGCGGGGCCACCCGCTCGATCGAGGTGGTCCGTGACGCGCTGCGGCTGCCGAAGCCGGCGCGAGCGGCGGCGCCGGTCCCTGCCGGCGCCGACCTGGAGATCCCCGGCCTCGCTCCGGTCGTCACCCCCAACGCCGAGTTCTACCGCATCGACACCGCGCTGATCGTGCCGCGGATCGACCCGGCCGACTGGTCGCTGCGTATCCACGGGATGGTGGACCGCGAGGTGCGCCTCACCTGGGACGAGCTGGTCGCCCTGCCGATGCAGGAGTCCGACGTCACTCTCGCGTGCGTGTCGAACGAGGTCGGCGGATCGCTGATCGGCAACGCCCGCTGGCTGGGCGTTCCGGTGCGGGAGCTGCTCGCCCGCGCGGGTGTGGATCCTGACGCCGACATGGTGCTGTCGACCTCGTCCGACGGCTTCACGGCATCCACTCCGATCGAGGCGCTCACCGACGACCGCGACGCGCTACTGGCCGTCGGCATGAACGGCGAGCCGTTGCCGATCGAACACGGGTTCCCGGCGCGACTCGTGGTCCCCGGGCTTTACGGATACGTGTCCGCGACGAAGTGGGTCACCCAGCTCGAGGTCACCCGTTTCGACCGCGCCACCGCGTACTGGACCACACGGGGATGGTCCGAGCGCGGGCCGATCAAGCTGCAGTCCCGCATCGATGTGCCGCGTGGAGGCCAGTCCGTTCCGGCCGGCGACACCGTGATCGCGGGGATGGCGTGGCAGCAGCAGGTCGGCATCGCCGGGGTCGAGGTGCGCATCGACGACGGGCCGTGGCAGCGTGCCGAGCTCGCGACCGCCATCTCCACCGACACGTGGGTGCAGTGGAGTCTGGCGTGGACCGCGGAGCGCGGATCGCACACCGTCGAATGCCGGGCGCTCAGCGTCGAGGGCGATACCCAGACATCGGATCCGGCGCCGCCCGCACCCGACGGCGCGCAGGGATGGCACCGCATCGACGTCTCGGTGGCCTGAGCGCGTAACCACCGGTGCCCGGACACCTAGAATTGCTCCATGCCCGCAGGCGAATCCTTCTACATCACCACGCCCATCTACTACCCCTCCGACGTGCCGCACATCGGTCACGGGTACACGACGGTGGCCGTCGACACGCTCGCACGGTGGCACCGCCAGGCGGGGGATGACACCTGGATGCTCACGGGCACCGATGAGCACGGCCAGAAGATGCTGCGCGCCGCGGCAGCCAACAACGTCACCCCTCAGGAGTGGGTCGACAAGCTCGTCACCGAGAGCTGGTTCCCGCTGCTGACGACGCTCGACGTCGCCAACGACGACTTCATCCGCACCACGCAGGAGCGCCACGAGACGAACGTGCAGACGTTCTTCCAGCGCCTGTACGACCGCGGCTACATCTACGCCGGCGAGTACGAGGCGCTCTACTGTGTGGGCTGTGAGGAGTTCAAGCCCGAGTCGGAGATCGTCGACGGCACCGGTCCCTTCGAGGGGCTGAAGGTCTGCGCGATCCACTCGAAGCCGCTGGAGCTGCTGCAGGAGAAGAACTACTTCTTCAAGCTGAGCGAGTTCCAGGACCGCCTGCTCGAGCTCTACAAGACGCAGCCCGACTTCGTGCGCCCGGATTCGGCGCGCAACGAGGTCGTGTCGTTCGTGAGCCAGGGGCTCAAGGACCTGTCGATCTCGCGCTCGACCTTCGACTGGGGCATCCCGCTGCCGTGGGACGAGTCGCACGTCATCTACGTGTGGGTCGATGCGCTGCTGAACTACGCCACGGCCGTCGGCTACGGCTCCGACGAGGAGACGTTCGAGCGCCGTTGGCCCGCGTACCACGTGGTGGGCAAAGACATCCTGCGCTTCCACGCCGTGATCTGGCCCGCCCTGCTGATGGCCGCCGGCCTCGAGGTGCCCCAGGGTGTCTTCGCGCACGGCTGGCTGCTGGTCGGCGGCGAGAAGATGTCCAAGTCGAAGCTCACCGGCATCGCGCCGACCGAGATCACCGACGTGTTCGGCTCCGACGCGTACCGCTTCTACTTCCTCTCCGCGATCGCGTTCGGCCAGGACGGGTCGTTCTCGTGGGAAGACCTGTCGGCCCGCTACCAGGCCGAGCTCGCGAACGGCTTCGGCAACCTCGCCTCGCGCACCACGGCGATGATCGAGAAGTACTTCGAGGGGGTCGTGCCGCCCGCGGCCGAGTACACCGAGAATGACCTCGCGATCCAGAAGATCGTGGCGGATGCGGCGAAGAACGCGGATGCCGCGGTCGCGCAGTTCCGCATCGACGAGGCCATCTCGTCGATCTGGACGATCGTCGACGCGCTCAACGGCTACATCACCGAGAACGAGCCCTGGGCGCTCGCTCGCGACGAGGCTCAGCGCGCGCGCCTGGGCACCGTGCTGTACACCTGCGCCGAGGGTCTGCGTGCTCTCGCGGTGCTGCTCTCGCCCGTGATGCCGCAGTCGACCGAGAAGCTCTGGGTCGCACTCGGTGCCGCCGAGACCCTGGGCCGTCTGCAGGACCAGCCGATCCGCGAGGCCGGAGCCTGGGGTGTGCTGCGTCCCGGCACGAGCGTCAACGGTCTCGCACCGCTGTTCCCCCGGGTGGAGGCCACGGCCTGAGCAAGGTCGGTCACGGAGATGTCGGGGACCTATGTGCAGCGCCGTGACGGCGACGGACGCAAGGATCTGAAGTATCCGGCCGCTCCCGAGCCGCTCACGGTCCCGGTGTACGACAACCATGCGCACCTGGAGATCGTCGACGGCGATGACCCGCTGTCGCTGACCGAGCAGCTCGACCGCGCGGCGGCGGTGGGCATCGCCGGGGTCGTGCAGGCTTCCGGTGACATCGAGTCGTCGCGGTGGGCCGTCGAGGCCGCGGCATCCGATCCGCGCGTGCTCGCCGCCGTCGCCATCCACCCGAACGATGCGCCGACGTACGCCGAGGAGGGCCGGCTCGACGAGGCGATCGCGGTGATCGACGACCTCGCGGCGCACCCGCGCACGCGGGCGATCGGCGAGACGGGCCTGGACTTCTTCCGTACCGAGCCCGAGCGGCAGGCGCCGCAGTTCGAATCGTTCGAGGCGCACATCGCGCTGGCGAAGAAGCACGGCATCGCGATGCAGATCCACGACCGCGATGCGCACGATGCGGTGCTGGAGACCCTGAGCCGCATCGGCGCCCCCGAGCGCACGGTGTTCCACTGCTTCTCGGGCGACGACGCGATGGCGCGCGTCTGCGCCGATGCCGGGTACCACCTGTCGTTCGCGGGGAACGTGACGTTCAAGAACGCCCAGAACCTGCGGGACGCGCTGAAGGTCACTCCGCTGGATCGCCTCCTGGTCGAGACGGACGCGCCGTTCCTCACCCCGGTGCCGCTGCGGGGGCGTCCGAATGCCCCGTACCTCGTGCCGATCACGGTGCGCTTCATGGCGGCCGAACTCGGTATCGAGGTCGATGAGCTGTGCGCCCAGCTGGCCGAGAACACCCTGCGGGTCTACGGCTCGTTCGCCGACTGACTCTCGGGTTCTTCCACGGGCTTCGCCGACACGATCTGCGAGATCGGCTTCCACACCAACAGCAGCGTGAGCGCCGCGCCGACGAACGCGAACCACCACGGTGCCGTGAGGCCCCAGACCTGGGCGATCACGCCGCCGAGCGCCTGGCCGACGACCATGCCGCCGAACACCCCGACCATGTTGACGGAGGCCACGCGCCCCTGCAGCTCGGCGGGCACGAGGCGCTGCCGCACGGTCGTGGAGATCGTGCCCCACACGAACGCGTAGGCGCCGAAGAAGAACATGATGACCAGGGCCACCCAGCCCGTGGTGGTGAGCGCGAACGACAGGTGCATGAGCACTTCGAGCGAGAGCACCACCCGCATCAGCGTCGCGAACGACACGTGCCGCTCCAGCCAGCCGAAGCTGAGTGTGGCGAGGATGCCGCCCGCCGCGGATGCCGTCGTGAGCGCGCCGTAGCCGACCCCGCCC
>NZ_JBLVOH010000131.1:4084-9876 GCF_053543675.1 Microbacterium umsixpiens | reverse complement strand
GGCCGCGCTCGTCGCGGAGGACGGTGTGCTCGTGGCGGGCAGCCGCAGCCGGCAGGCGACCGGGCGTGAAGCCACGGTCGAGTCGTTGAACGCCGCCGTCGTCGCGATCGTCGAGCACGCGCTCGCCGCCCTGCCCGCGGATGCCGAGCTCGTCGGCGCGGGCGCGGGGAGCGCCGGCCCCGTCGACCGGACCCTCGGCACGATCATGCCGGTCAACATGCCACTCGCGCGCGGCTTCGCGCTCGCTGAGGCGGTTCGCGCCGCAGCATCCACGGTCATGGGGCGCGACGTGCGCACCGTCCTCGGCCACGATGGCGGTGCACTCGCGCTCGCCGAATCCTGGCTCGGGGCGACGCAGGGCGCCGGTGCGTCGCTATCGATCGTCGTCTCGACCGGCGTCGGCGGCGGCTTCGTCGCGAACGGTGCGTACATCCCCGGTGCGACAGGCAACGCCGGACACCTCGGACAGGTGCGCCGTGAGGGCGGGCTGACCCTCGAGGAGATCGCCTCCGGGCCGGCGAGTGCGTCCTGGGCGCAGGAGCAGGGCTGGACCGGCACCACGGGCGAAGACCTCGCGCGCGACGCAGCGGCCGGCGACACCGTCGCTCGCTCGGCGATCGAGCGCTCGGCCCGAGCTGTCGGGGAAGCGCTCGCGGACGCCGCGACCCTGGTCGACCTCGACGTGGTCGCCATCGGCGGCGGTTTCTCGCGGGTGTCTGCGGACTACATCGACCTCGTGCAGCAGGCGCTCACCGCCAGTGCGGTGCACGAATACTCCCGGCGCACCCGCGTTGTGCGCTCGGGGCTGGGTGACGAAGGGCCCCTCATCGGCGCCGCCGCCCTCGTGCTGCGGTAGGTCGTACCGGAACGCTGCTCAGCGACTCGCCGTGAGCAGGTGCCGCGGCGGTCCTTCGAGGCGGGCGACGGAGATCTTCAGGTCGGTGACGTCGGCGGCGACCGCGTCGATCCGAGAGCTGAGCTTCTCGTCGACGGCATCGATACGGGTGCTGAGTTTCTCGTCGACGGCATCGATACGGGTGCTGAGCTTCTCGTCGACGGCGTCGATGCGGTCGTCGATGCGGCGGATCATCCACGCGCCGGCGGCGAAAAGGCTCGCGCCGAGGGTGAGTACGATGCCGATCGCGCTGACGACGATGGTCCAAGTCTCCGTGGTCACGGTGTTATCCCCTCCCTGCCGTGAGCAGATGCCGTGGCGGTCCTTCGAGGCGCGCCACCGAGATCTTCAGGTCGGTGATGTCGGCGGCGACCGCGTCGATCCGAGAGCTGAGCTTCTCGTCGACCGCATCGATCCGGGTGCTGAGTTTCTCGTCGACGGCGTCGATGCGGTCGTCGATGCGGCGGATCATCCACGCGCCGGCGGCGAAGAGGCTGGCGCCGAGGGTGAGCACGATGCCGATCGCGCTGATGACGATCGTCCAGGTCTCCGTGGTCACGGTGTCATCCTCTTCCTGCGGTGAGGAGGTGCCGCGGTGGGCCTTCGAGGCGAGCGACGGAGATCTTCAGGTCGGTGACGTCGGCGGCAACCGCATCGATCCGGGTGCTGAGTTTCTCGTCGACGGCGTCGATGCGGTCGTCGATGCGGTGGATCATCCACGCGCCGGCGGCGAAGAGGCTGGCGCCGAGGGTGAGCACGATGCCGATCGCGCTGATGATGATGGTGAGGTCTCCGTGGTCACGGTGTCATCCTCTTCCTGCGGTGATGAGGTGCCGCGGCGGGCCTTCGAGGCGCGCGACGGAGATCTTCAGGTCGGTGACGTCAGCGGCGATCGCGTCGATGCGGTCGTCGAAGCGGCGGATCATCCAGGCGCCGGCGGCGAAGAGGCTGGTGCCCAGGGTGAGTACGACGCCGACGGCGCTGATGATGATCGCGAGGACTTCAGTGGACAACGGGGCTCCCCTTGACGCGGGCGGGTTCAGAATCGACGTTACGCCGCATCTGCCGAGGCGACCTGCGGTATTCCGGCATCCGTGGAAAGGTCTTCGACACTCGGAAAGGGGGAGGAGAAGTCAGTCGCTCGTCGGTGCCGGGTGGTGGGATCGCGCCGCGATCAGCACCAGCACCGGCACGAGCGCACAGAGGGCAGCCGACACGAAGAACGTCGTGCTGGATGCCGGGTCACGGCCGACCAGCAGGATCAGCGTGGGGACGAACGTGCCGCCGACAGCGCCGCAGGCAACGAGCGCACCCGTCACGGCCGCGCTGCGCGCAGGATCCAGCCGGTCGAGGGCGAGCCCCAGGATGAGTCCGTAGCTCGGAGCGAGGAGCACGACCACCGCGGCCAACGCGACGAGTGCGCCCACCGGCGCGGACCCCACCAGCATCCCGGCCGCGGCCATCAGCACGGCTGCCCCGCTCGTCGCGGTGGCGAGGATCACGATCGGCGACACGGACGCCCGGCGCAGGGCCGCCGCGCCGAAGCGGCCGACGGCCATCAGCGTCCAGAACGCCGAGGTTCCCAGGGCGGCGAGAGCGGGATCGACCTCGAGGATCCGCTCCGGGATCACGGCCGACCAGCCGGACAGCACGGTCTCGACGCCGACGTAGAGCGGCAGTGCCACGGCGAACGGCAGCAGCACGAGCAGCCCGCGCACATCGCGATGCGCGGGAGCTTCGGGGGCGGAGACCGCGGAAGTCGGGCCGGCGAGCATCACGACCGAGGCGAGCGGCACCACCGCGAGGAGGCCGAGAGCAGGACGCACGTCTGACCCGAGGGCGACGAGCAGCGGCGTGACCGCGGCGCACACCGCGACCGTACCCAGCAGCGCGCTCAGCAGTCCCGTCGCGCTGCCGACAGCCAGGGACTTCGCCGCCACCGAGCCCGAGGCCTCGACCAGCCCGAACCCGAAACCGGCGACGATCGCCGCGGCGATGAACACCCCGGGCGTGCTCGCCGCGGCCACAGCGATGACGGCGGCGGCCTGGAGTGCGCTGCCGAGGATGAGTGCGGTCTGCGGCGGCCGGCGCATCAGGAGGGGCCCGGAGACCAGCACGCCCACCAGCAGCCCCGCGAACAGGGCGGGGACCGCGGCGCTGAGGTCGGCGCCGATCGCCCGCTCGGCGGAGGGCAGTATCGCCGGGACGAAGGCCGCCGTGACGCCGAGCCCCGCGAATGCGGCGAACAGTCCTGTCCGTGCGTGCCCGGCGTTCGTCACGCTCCGCCCGTGCGCACGCGGTGCACGGCGGCGAAAGTGTCACGCAACGCCTCCATCGAGCGGTCGTAGTTCGACTGGGCGACGCCGATGAAGATGCAGTCGACCACCATGAGCTGGGCGATCCGGCTTCCGAGCGCGCCCGAGCGGAACCCCGTCTCGCGAGCGGCGGTCGTGAGCACGATGTCAGCCTGATCGGCCAGTGGAGCCCCGGCGTGGTTGGTGATCGCGATGGTGGTCGCGCCGGCCCGACGGGCGAGCAGCAGGAACTCGATCGTGTCGGTGGTGGCGCCGCTGTGCGACACCGCGATCGCGACGTTCCCCGGTCCGAGCGTCGCCGCCGAGGTCCAGGCGGCATGCGGGTCGGACCAGTCCAGCGCCGTACGACCGATACGGGTGAGCTTGCGCTGCAGGTCGAGCCCGACGATGGAGCTCGCGCCCACGCCGAAGATGTCGACCCTGGTCGAAGACGTGATGGCTTCCACCGAGGCGCGCAGCGATTCGGTGTCGAGCACCTTCGCGGTGTCGGCGAGGGAGAGCGTCTCGGCGAGCGAGACCTTGGCGACGATGTCGGCCAGGGTGTCGTTGCGGTCGATGTCGCCGGAGACGGCGGGGAGGGCGGCGGTGTCGAAGGTCTCCCGTTCGACGTCGCGCAGCACGTGGTTGCGCAGCTCCCGCACGTGCTCGTAGCCGAGCCGCTTGCAGAAGCGCACGACCGAGGTGGTCGACGTGTCGCAGCGCTGAGCGAGCTCGGCGACCGAGAGCCCCGCGGTGCCTGCCGGATCGGCGAGGAAGAGGTCGGCGATGCGCTGCTCGCTCGGACGCAGCTCGGGACGGATCGCGCGCATGCGGACGAGGACGGGGTGTGCGCCGGCTTCTTCGCGGGCAGCTTCATGGGGCATTGCGGTCTCCGATCGCTGTTCATAACAGTAGAGGAACTTCTGTTACATCTGTAGTGACGTTCGTGTACTTTTGGTACCAACCAAGACCGACGACGTTCACGGGGCGGCAGGCAACAGCGCCTGACCCGACGCCACGGCGACGCGTCCCAGCCAGGAGGAATCTGCAATGAGCACAGCACGGCGAGCGTCATTCGGCGCTCTCACCGCCACGGCCGCCGCATTGGCGCTCGTGATCACCGGTTGTTCCGCACCGGCATCGAATCCCGACTCCTCGGAGGGCGCGGCCGGCGGCGACCTCGTCATCGGCGTCACCAGCGACCCGGACACCCTCTTCCCCTGGAAGGCCACGCAGTTCCAGGCCGTCAACGTGCTGCAGAACCTGTACGGCACGCTGACCGAGTTCGATGAGGACCTCAACGTCGTGCCCGGCCTCGCCCAGTCCTGGGACGTCTCCGACGACGGTCTCACCGTGACCTTCCACCTGCGGGAGGGCGTCACCTTCGCCGACGGCAGCACGTTCGGCTCCGAAGACGTCAAGTACTCGCTCGACGCGATCGCCGCCGAGGCCACCGCCGCCGTCGCGAGCAGCTCCCTCGCCTCCGTCACCGCGGTCGAGGCCACCGACGAGACGACCGTCACCCTCACGCTGAGCGCTCCCGACGCCGCTCTCCCCGCCAACCTCGCCGTGATCAACATGGCCATGCTGTCGTCCGACGACACCGAAGAGGCGCTCAACACCACCCCGAACGGCACCGGTCCCTTCATCCTCGACGGACGCAAGGCCAGCCAGTCGATCACGCTCGCCAAGAACGAGGACTACTGGGGCGACGCCGCACTGCTCGACACCGTCGAGTTCCGCGTGATCCCCGACGAGTCGTCGATCGTCTCGGCGATGCAGTCCGGCAACGTGCAGCTCGCGGTGTTCGACGACCCGCTGGTCGCGCAGACCGCCGAGGGCGCCAACGTCGAGGTCGCCACGACCCCGCAGCTGAGCTACCACGCCCTGCAGCTGAACGCCACGCGCGGCGACCTCGCCGACGTCAACGTGCGCCTCGCCATCCAGTGCGCGATCGACCGCCAGGAGGTGCTCGACACCGCCGCCCTCGGCGAGGGTGAGGTCACCGGTCCGATCACGTCGCCCGCGTACAAGTCCGACCCCGAGGCGCGTCCGTGCCCCGAGCGCGACCTCGACAAGGCCGCCGACTACCTGAAGAAGGCCGGCAAGGAAGACGGCGTCACCGTCAAGACGATCGTCTCGCAGGGCGAGTACGCCACCTCGGTGAACGAGGCGCAGAACCTCAAGGCCCAGCTCGCCGATGCGAAGATCACGCTCGACATCGAGGTCCTCGAATCCGGCGCGTTCGTCGACCGCTGGATCGCGGCCGACTTCGACGCCGCCGTCGCGCTCAACGGCGGTCGTCCCGACCCCGACGGCATGTATGGCCGCTACTTCACCAGCACCGGAAACCTGAACAAGGTCGCCGGCTACTCCTCGCCCGAGCTCGACGCGCTGTTCGCCGAGGGACGCCAGACGGCCGACCCGGAGAAGCGCAAGGACATCTACGCGCAGGTCTCCGAGAACCTCGAGGACAACGCCGCGTGGATCTGGCTGTTCACGAGCTACACCTACACGGCGACGGCCTCGACCGTCGACGGCTTCGTCCCCATGGTGAACGGCTCGCTGCAGTACCTGCGGACCACCTCCATCAAGTAGCGGAT
>NZ_JBLVOH010000131.1:0-4032 GCF_053543675.1 Microbacterium umsixpiens | reverse complement strand
CCCCCCCTCTCTCCCCGACGACAGGCACCCCCACACGCGCATGTTCAGACAGCTCCTCCGCAACAGCGTGCTGCGACGCATCCTCGCAGCCCTCGGCACGCTCCTCGGCGTCGCCATCTTCGTCTTCCTGATGCTGCGCGCCATCCCCGGCGACCAGATCAGCTCCGGCCTCGGCACCGAGGCGGCCGCCCTCACGCCTTCGCAGCGCGCGGCCCTCGAGGCGTACTACGGCCTGGACCAGCCGCTCTTCGTGCAGTTCTTCTCGTGGCTCGGCAACATCTTCACCGGCAACCTCGGCTTCTCGTCCCGGGCGCAGACCAGCGTCCTCGAGCTCACCGCCGCCGCCCTGCCCGTGACGTTCGAGCTCGCGATCTTCTCGATCGTGATCGCCCTCGCCATCGGCATCCCGCTCGGCATGCTCTCGGCGTCGAAGCCCGACTCGGTCCGCGACGGCTTCGGCCAGGTGGTCGGTCTCGCCGGACTCTCGATCCCCGCGTTCCTGCTCGGCACCGCACTGCTGGCGGTGCTCGCCTCGTCGTTCGGCTTCAACCCCAACGGCCAGGCCTACGCCACGCTCTTCGAGGACCCGCTGCTCAACCTCCAGCAGATGCTGCTGCCGTCGATCGTGCTGGGCTTCGGCATCGCCGCGCCGATCATGCGCACGACCCGCACTGCGGTGCTCGAGATCCGCGCCAACGACTTCATCCGCACCGCGAAGGCGAAGGGCGTCCCGCCGCGCCGCCTGCAGGTGCGCCACGTGCTCGGCAATGCGCTCGTCCCGATCGTCACGATGACCGGCCTGCAGTTCGGCTACCTCCTCGGCGGCGCCGTGGTGGTGGAGCAGATCTTCTCGCTCCCCGGCATCGGACGACAGGTGCTGCTCGGCATCCAGCAGAAGGAGTACGCGCTCGTGCAGAGCACCGTCCTCGTGATCGCGCTCGCCTTCGTCATCGTCAACCTGCTCACCGACCTGCTCTACCGGGTCATCGATCCTCGGGTGCGTGCCGCATGACCGACATCTCTCAGACATCCGCCCTCGCCCCCGGCGGCGGGCGCACCGGGGAGCGCGTGCGCCTCCTGCTGCGCAGCCGCAGCGGGCTCACCGGCCTCATCATCGTCGTGCTGCTCGCGGTGCTCAGCCTCGTCTCGGCGTTCGGGCTGCTGCCCTTCGACCCGCTCGCCCAGGATCCGCCCTCGCGCCTGCAGCCGCCGTCGGCCGTGCACTGGTTCGGGACGGACCAGTTCGGTCGCGACGTGTTCTCCCGCGTCGCTGCGGGCGTCGCGAACTCGGCGCTGATCTCCGTCGTCGCGGTCGCCTTCGCCACCGTGGTCGGCACTGTGTGCGGACTCATCGCCGGGTTCTACCGCGGCTTCTCCGACGGCGCGATCACCGCCGTCACCAACGTGCTGTTCGCCTTCCCGCCGCTGCTGCTCGCGCTGTCGCTGGCATCGGTGTTCGAGCGCAACTGGTTCACCATCGCCGTGGCCATCGCGATCGTCTACGTGCCGATCTTCATCCGCGTCACCCGCGGCCCCGTGCTGTCGCTGCGCGAGGTCGAGTACGTCAAGGCCGCCAAGAGCACGGGGCAGAGCCGCATGGCGACGATGTTCCGGCACGTGCTGCCGAACATCACGTCGATCATCATCGTGCAGGTCACGCTCTCGCTGTCGTGGGCCGTGCTCACCGAGGCCTCGCTGAGCTTCCTCGGACTCGGCACCCCGCCGCCTGCGCCCTCGCTCGGTTCGATGATCTTCGAGGCGCGCACGCTCGTCACCATCGCCCCGTGGACCATGATCGCGCCCGGAGTCATCGTGGTGCTGCTCGTGGTCGGGCTGAACCTGCTCGGCGACGGCCTGCGCGACAGTCTCGACCCCCGGAACAGAGGAAAGCGATGACCATGGAGGACCTCGGCGGACTCGCCACGGAGGCCAGCGATCCCCGCTACGCGGAGCTCGACCTGATGAGCGTGGCGGAACTCGCGCAGACCATGAACGAGGCGGATGCCACGGTGCCGGCCGCCGTGCAGCGCGCGCTCGGTCAGATCGTCCCCGCGATCGAGGCCACGGCCGCCCGCATGGCGCAGGGCGGTCGCCTGGTCTACGTCGGCGCCGGAACCCCCGGCCGCATCGGCGTGCTGGACGCCTCGGAGTGCCCGCCCACCTTCAGCACCCCGCCGGAGCTGGTGTTCGCGATCATGGCCGGAGGCCCGGGCGCGATCGTGAACCCCGTCGAGGGCGCGGAGGACGACGCGGAGGCGGGCGCTGCGGCCATCGACGCCGCCGGCATCGGCCCGCTCGACACCGTGATCGGCATCGCCTCGAGCGGACGCACGCCGTATGTGATCGCGGCTGTCCGTCGGGCGCGCGAGCTCGGGGCGCTCAGCATCGGCCTGTCGTGCAACGTCGGGACCGCACTCAGTGCGGTGGCGGAGCACGGCATCGAGGTCGAGGTCGGACCCGAGGTGCTCTCCGGATCGACCCGGCTCAAGTCGGGCACCGCCCAGAAGCTCGTGCTGAACATGTTCTCGACCATCTCGATGGTGCGGGGCGGCAAGGCCTACGGCAACCTGATGGTGGATCTGAAGGCCACGAACCACAAGCTCCGTGAGCGGGCGATCCGGATGGTGCAGACCATCGCGGGCGTCGACCGTGACGCCGCGGTGGCTGCGCTGGAGACCGCCGCCTACGACGTGAAGCTCGCGTCGATCATGATCCGCCGCGGTGAGGACCTCGCCGCGGCCACCGCACGACTGGGCGCCGCCGACGGACGGCTGCGCACTGCACTGGAGGAGAACTGATGCGCGTCCTCGGACTGATCTCCGGCACCTCGCACGACGGGATCGATGCCGCCGTCGTCGACTTCACGACCAGCGGCGGCTTCACCGCGCACGGTGTGGATCTGCACGGCACCGTGCTCGCGGCGACGAGCGTGCCCTACGCCCCCGAACTGCGGGCGCGACTGATCGCGGCGCTCCCGCCCGCGCAGACGACGCTCGCCGAGGTGGCCGAGCTCGACACCCTGATCGGACAGGCGTTCGCCGAGGTAGCGGCCGACATCGCAGCCGAGGTCGGCGGGGTCGACGCGGTCTGCTCCCACGGGCAGACCGTGTACCACTGGGTCGACGGCGCGCACGCGCGGGGCACCCTGCAGATCGGGCAGCCGGCGTGGATCGCCGAGAAGGTCGGCGCCCCGGTGGTGTCCGACATCCGCATCCGCGACATCACGGTGGGCGGCCACGGTGCCCCGCTGGTGTCCTTCCTCGACGAGCTGCTGCTGCGCTCGCGCGCCGGTGTCTCCGCCGCCCTCAACCTGGGCGGCATCTCGAACATGACCGTGGTGCGCCAGGACGGCCTCGTCGCCTACGACATCGGCCCGGCGAACGCCCTGGTCGACGCGGTCATCGTGGAGCACGGCCTCAACCCGCTCGGCTACGACGACGACGCCGCGATCGCCCGCACCGGACAGGTCGACGATGCGCTGCTGGCAGCCCTGCTCGAAGACCCGTACTACGCCCTCACCCCGCCCAAGAGCACGGGCAAGGAGCACTTCCACCTCGGCTACGTGCACGAGCACCTGGCTGCGCAGGGCCGCGAGATCGCGGTCGCCGATGTCGTGCGCACCCTGACCGAGCTCACAGTCCGCACGGTGGCGCGCGACGTGGAGGCCGCGGGCATCGGGTTCCTCGCCGTGTCGGGCGGCGGATGCCGCAACCCGCTGATCCTCGACGGACTGCGCGCCGCGCTGCCCTCGACGGAGGTCGTGCTCGCCGACGAGCTGGGCGCCGCGGCCGACAGCAAGGAGGCCATCCTCCTCGCGCTCATCGGCTGGTCCACGATGCACGGCGTTCCCGCGATCGTGCCCGGCGGCACCGGTGCGCGCGAGCCGCGGATCCTGGGCACCATCACGCCGGGCGTCGGCCCGCTGCAGATGCCCGAGCCCGTCGCCTCGATCGACTCCCTCGTGCTCACGGAGGCCTCGGCATCGTGAGCCTCCAGGTGCGCCCCGCCACCCCGGACGACCTGTCCGGGGTG
>NZ_JBLVOH010000130.1:22668-23405 GCF_053543675.1 Microbacterium umsixpiens | reverse complement strand
CCCCCCCGCGGATCTGTGGACGGTCGAGGGACGTTCGGCGCTGGCGGCCTACCGGGACGCGTTCGTCGCGTTGGCCGAGGACCAGCTGCGGTTCGAGATCGAGCGTGACCAGCGCGAGCAGGCGGATCAGTGGCAGCCGCAGCAGCAACAGCAGCAGGGCGACGGGACCCAGAATCCGCCCACGGAGGGAAGCACCGATCCGGGAACCGGCGTCACTCCGCCGGTCACGGACCCCGGTAGCGGCGAAACTGATCCCGGCACCGATCCGCCGCCGGACGGCGAGGGCACGCCCTAACGCACAGACCTGCTCATTCGCTGTGAGAACATATCTCCAGGAGAGTGAATAAGTCTGAGGGGGCTCCGTATCTTGATTCCGGATGGGTCTGTCGACGTGTCTACCGGCAATATTCCAATATTGTCCGAAGTGTCGGTGAAGCAGCGGCGACGCCGGATGCTGGCCGCGGTGGTCGATGGGCTCGCCTGGACTTTCGGCGTCGTCCTGGCGATCGCTCTCCGCTTCGAGTTCATGATGGACGCTCAGGGGTGGATCTCGACGATCGTGCTCGCGGTCGCCGCCGGCGTCATCCAGATGGCCGTCGGATTCGCGACGGCCCTCTACCGCGGGCGGTTCGCCTACGGCTCGTTCGATGAGGTCCGCGCGGTGGCGTTGATCGTCGTGATCGAGGCGGTGCTCCTGTCGCTGATCGTCATTCCGATCGGACCGGTCGTCGGAATCC
>NZ_JBLVOH010000130.1:15532-22648 GCF_053543675.1 Microbacterium umsixpiens | reverse complement strand
ATCCCGCGCGGCACGCTGCTGCTCGCCTTCCCGTTCGTGCTGCTGCTGATGTTCGGCGTGCGCTACGTGGCTCGTCTCGCGATCGAGCGTGCACGCAAGCCCGGCGCGGACGCCGAGGCGGCCCTGATCATCGGTGCCGGGTTCCTCGGCGACAAGCTGCTCGCGAACGTCACGACCGACCCGTCATCGCCGATCCGACCCGTCGGCCTTTTGGACGACGACCCCGCCAAGCGCAATCTCCGCCTGCGGGGCGTTCCGGTGCTGGGCACCACACGCGACATCGCGTCGGCCGCCCGGAGCACCGGCGCAAAGCTCGCGGTCATCGCCATCCCGAATGCCGACAGCACCCTGCTGCGTGCGCTGAGCGACCGTGCCGAGAGCGCCGGTCTGCGGGTCGCGGTCACCCCCACGCTCGCGACGCTCGCGTCGGGGGAGCAGTCCGTCACCGACGTGCGCGACATCAGCATCGAGGACCTGATCGGACGCCACCCCGTCGACACGAACGTCGAGCTGATCGCCGGGTACATCACCGGTCGACGCGTGCTGGTGACCGGTGCCGGTGGCTCCATCGGTTCGGAGCTGTGCCGACAGTTGGCCAAGTACGGGCCGAGCGAGCTGATCATGATCGACCGCGACGAGACCGGACTCCAGGTGGCCCAGCTCGGGACGCTCGGACACGGGCTGCTCGATTCTCGCGACGTCGTCCTCGCGGACATCCGTGAGGAGCAGAATCTGCTCGACATCTTCGTCGACCGTCGCCCCGAGGTCGTGTTCCATGCCGCCGCTCTGAAGCACCTGCCGATGCTCGAGCAGTATCCCGACGAGGCGTGGAAGACGAACGTGCTCGGAACGCTCAACGTGATCAACGCCGCGCGCGCCGTGGGCGTCGACACCTTCGTCAACATCTCCACCGACAAGGCGGCCAACCCGACGAGCGTGCTCGGACACTCCAAGCGCGTCGCCGAGAAGCTCACCGCCTGGGCGGGATCAGAGACCGGGATGCGGTACCTCTCGGTGCGGTTCGGCAACGTCATCGGCAGCCGCGGCTCCATGCTGCCGACGTTCCAGCGGCTGATTGCCGAGGGGCGACCGATCACGGTCACCCATCCCGAGGCGACGCGGTATTTCATGACGATCCCCGAGGCCTGCCAGCTGGTCGTCCAGGCGGGTGGCATCGGGCGCGCGGGCGAGGTGCTGATCCTCGACATGGGCGAGCCGGTGTCGATCCTCGAGGTCGCCAAGCGCATGATCGCGATGTCGGGCAAGAGCGTCGAGATCGTGTTCACCGGGCTCCGTCGCGGCGAGAAGCTGCACGAAGAGCTCGTCGGGTCGCGCGAGAACCTGGAGCGGCCCTTCCACCCGAAGGTGTCGCACACGCGGGCCGACATCATCACGCCCGAGCGGCTCGACAAGGCGGGCTGGATGGATCGGATGTACGCGAGCCCGCGGATCAATGACACGGTGGCGATCGAGCCGATCGATGTTGGACGCCGCTGATGGCGGCTGAGCTCTGGCTCGTCGGCACTCTCGCGCTGGTTCTCGGCGCAGTGCTGCCCTTCGCCATTCGTCCGCTGCTCTCCAGGATCGGCGCCGTCGACGTGCCAAACGAGCGCTCCTCGCACTCTGCTCCTACCCTCCGGGGAGGAGGACTGGCACCTCTGCTTGCCTGGGACGCGGCACTCATCTTGGCGATTGCGCTCGGTATGGATGCCGTGCCACTTGTGCTCCTCCTGATCGCGACGAACTCGGCAGCGGCGGTCGGTTTCGCGGACGATCTGCTCAGTCTCGGCTCGGGCTTGCGGTTGTCTCTGCAGCTCGTCATCGGGCTTGGGGCCAGCATCGTCATCCTCGCGGTCGCGTCGCACTCCGGGTGGTGGGCGATCATCGGGATGATCTTCATCGCCGGGTACATTAACGTTGCCAACTTCATCGACGGCATCAACGGCATCTCTGGGATCCACGGGGCGGTTGCCGGAGTAGCATTCGTCGTCGCGGGCGGCGCATCCGATCAGCCGTGGCTTGCAGCGTCCGGCGTCATTCTCGCCGCCGCCTTCACCTCCTTCCTGCCTTGGAACCTGCGGCGACCGCATCTTTTCCTCGGGGATACCGGAAGCTACTTGCTCGGATCAGCGATCGGAGTGATCGTTGTGATGGCTCTGTCGCTCGGCGTAAGTCCGCTTCTCGTCGTGCCGGTTCTCGCACCGTGGCTGGCCGACACCGGTGCGACCGTCGTGCGGCGGTTCGCGCGCGGTGAGGGAGTGTTGTCGGCACACCGTACGCACGCGTATCAACGGCTGACGGACACGGGGCTCGTCCACGGTTCGGTGACGGTAGTCGTCGGCGCTATTAGCGTGGCGACGGCGTTCATCGGGTACCTCGCCTGGAACGGTGCACTACCGATCTGGACAGGACTGGCGATCATCGTCGCCCTCTGCGCGTTCTATCTGGCGCTGCCGAGACTGCGGGGTTCGCGCCTGCCGAGTTCGCCGAAGCGTCCGCTCGCCGTTTCCGCCGAGGTCGTGCCCGCGCCCTCGGTGCCGGGGGTGCGACGCCGCTGGGCCGTCATCGGAGCGTCAGGTTTCGTCGGCACCGGTGTGGTGCGCCACCTGCGCGCTCGTGGATACGAGGTGGTCGAGTTGCCGGCACCTCGGCTCGAGTATGACGTCGATGTTCTTGACGGTGTCGTGCTCGCCGAGTCTGCCAAGACGGACACTTCCCTCGCGAGCGTGGTCGAAAAGCTCGTCGGTGTCGATGTGGTGGTCAATGCGGCAGGAGCGGCTGCGCCGGACGGCGATGCGACGCGACAGCTCTGGGGTGCGAACGCATATCTGCCTGCGGTCCTCGCTCAGGCGAGCCGACAGGCCGGCGCCGCGCGCTTCGTGCAACTCAGCTCTGCGGCGGTGCAGGGGCGTACGCGGAGACTCGATGAGACGCCCAGCTACGCACCGTTCTCCCCCTACTCGCGATCGAAAGCACTGGGCGAGCTCGCCCTCCTCGCAGCGGCTGGGACGGATCCGAACGCCACGGGTGGAATCGTCATCGTGCGGGCCACCTCGGTTCAGGGGCCGGGTAGGCCGACCACCCAGAATCTTCGACGTCTCGCAGGCTCCCGCCTGGCAAGCGTTGCTGCCCCCGGTACTCAGCCGTCGGTCGTGAGCGGCCTCCACGGTCTCGCTGCCACGATTGAGTCGATCGGCACCGAGCAGGGCGAAGTGCCCGGCATCGTCTTACAGCCCTGGGAGGGCTTGTCCGTTGCCGACGTTCTGCGCGTGGCTGGAGGCGAACGACCACCGCTGGTCATCCCGCGATGGCTCTGCTCCTCGGCGCTCTCAGCAGGTTATTTCGCGGGACGCATCGCACCTCAGTTCGCCGGCCTGGCGAGGCGCCTCGAGATGATGTGGTTCGGACAATCTCAGGTGAGCGGATGGGCGAGCGACAGAGTGTCTCGAGACGATAGCTGGTTGCGCGACGTGCTCGCAGCAGGAGAGGCACATCATGTCCGCTAAACGCCCGACGATCGTCTTCGGCGTCACGATCGACTACCAGCTTCGCTACCACGACGGCCTCTACCAGCGACTTGCCGATGAAGGGTGGGACGTTCACGTTGTCGCCGGAGCCGGTGAAATCGGGCTTGGGCTCGGCAAGCACCCCGGCGTGACTAATCACGTCCTCGAAATGGCTCGCGCGCCGAGCCCTGTGGCCGACCTCCGTGGTCTGAAGGACTGGGTTCGGCTGTTGCGACGGCTGCGGCCGGATGTGGTCGTCGTGGGCACCCCGAAGGCCGGGCTCCTCGGGGGCATCGCTGCCTTTCTCACACGGGCGCCGGCGCGCGTGTATGAACTCCACGGACTGCGTCTCGAGAGCGCACGCGGGCTGCAGCGGTCCTTTCTGCGGATGATGGAGCGCATCAGCTGTGCCGCATCCACACGTGTGATCGCCGTCGGCCCTTCACTGCGCGACAGGGCTCTGGCTGAGCGGCTCGTCTCAGCGAAGAAGGTCGAGGTCCTCGGCGCAGGCAGCCCGAACGGGGTGGATGTCGACCGCTTCAACGCCGCGACCAGTGACGAGCACGCGCGCGCATCGCTTCGAGGGGAACTCGGAATACCGTCTTCCGCGCAAGTGGTCACGTTCGTCGGTCGGCTCACTGCGGACAAAGGACTGGCGACACTCGCGGAGGCCATGGCGAAGGTCGAGCGTGAGACATCGGCGTGGCTCCTGGTCATCGGCGGAGTCGACGACCAGTCAGGGCTCGACGGGGAGCGCCATCTCCGGGAATTGCTGCCGCGACTGTCGATCGTCGGTGAGGTTGACGACGTCGCCCCTTACCTGGCGATCTCTGACGTCTTCTGTCTGCCGAGTCGACGCGAGGGGCTGCCCACTGTCGTGCTGGAGGCGTTCGCGGCGGGAGTTCCGGTCGTGGGGACGAAGGCCACAGGGATCGTCGACCTAGTCTCCGACGGAGAGACGGGGCGACTGGCGCCCATCGACGATGCTCTAGCACTGGAGGAGCGACTGCTCGAAGCTCTTCAGGATCCGGATGCGTCGGAACAGATGGCGAGCGCGGCGTTCCGCTCCGTCGCCGAGAACTTCGCCAGGGAAACGGTGCAGGGCGCGTGGGTCGATACGGTGGAACGCATGCGTGCGAGTAGTGATCGATGACTCCCGAGCTGATTCTGACAGGAGTCGTGGCGCTTTTTGCGATTGTCATCCTGTCGGTGACACTTCTGCGGGGTGCGCTCGGGTTCCTCGGAGCCGCCATGTGGACTCTTTTCCCGGTATATGGCTCGTTTCTTCCTCCGGGCGGAGGGCTCATTGCTCTCACCGGCGGCCTCGCGATCATCGCGGTCATCGCGCGGGCCAGATCCACGGATAGACCAGCGGGGAACTACGTTTTCCCGATCGCCGCGATTCTTGCAGCAGGAATCCTTGCCAGAGAGTGGATCGATCCTCCGCAGGAGATGCAGGCGACGGGGCTTCAGCTCGCGGCGTCGGTTCTCGCCGCCGGTCTCCTGGGGCGCATCGGCGCGATCGTCCGCTGGAAGCAGGGGTTTGCACTTGGTCTCCTCCCCGGCGGCGTCGTCCTAGCCATCGCTGAGACGTTGCGTGTGTTGACTGGTGGCAGGGTTCACGCCCAGGAGGCTGCCTTCGGCGTTAACCCGATTGTGCTCGCACAGTACGCGGCCGTAGCGGCACTCGTGGTCGTCTTCCAGATCGCCCGACACTCTTGGAGGTGGTACGCGTGGCCGGTGTTCGTCGTCGCGACGGTGGGGCTTGTGTTCTCCGGGTCGCGTGGGCCCCTTCTTGGGCTAGCGATCGCCGTGGCGTATGCGCTATTCCGGGGATACGGTGTCGAGCGCGCGGGGGCACGCCGCGCGGTACGGCTCATCACGCTGGTCTTGCTGGCCATTGTCTCAGCTGTTGTCGTTGCCGCGTCACGGTTCGACGTCTCCGCATGGCTGCGGCTGGACGACTCGGACGGGAATGCTTCCAGCCGAATTGATGCGTGGGACGGGGCTCTCGCCACGATCTTGCAGTACCCCCTCGTCGGAGCTGGACCAGGCAAGTATTTCTTCGGCGGCTTCGGCATCGACTCTGGCGTCCCGACTTACCCTCACAACCTCTGGCTCGAGGCATGGTCAGAGTACGGCGTCGTGACCTTCGTGCTCATGGTCTCGGCAGCCATCGTGGCGTGGCGTCAGGCCGCTCAGCTCGGGCAACTGTTCGTGATCTTCGCCAGTGTGGCCTACAGTCTGTCGGGTTCCTTCGATACCTCGCTGGTCTTCTGGATGTGCCTCACCATCGCCGGGAGCACGGGGGTGCTGAAGGACCGCGATCAACCAGTGGTTGCCGAGGTCACCGACGCCAAATCGTTGCAGCGAAAACGGAGGTACTAAATGGTGGTTGAGGTCGTCCGCGGCTTGGGGCTGGGCGGCACGGAATCGCTCCTGACCACCCGACTCCTGCACGAACAGCGAAGCGGCCGCGCTCGAACGCGCCGGGTGATCAACACCCATTCAAGCGATGCTTACTTTGCCCAAACGATCATCGATTCGGGCGTGGTCCTAGACGACCTTGGCACGTCGTCGCGGTGGGTCTCGGCGCTACGGCTGTGGCGTGCAGCTGCTTCGTTCTCTGCGGACGAAACTGTCGTCGTCCATTCACCGTGGCCAGCTGCGGTCCTGAAGCTCCGCAAGGCTCTCGGCTATCCGGGACCTAAGCTCGTCGAGGTCGCGCACAGCACCCGATACGCGCGAGCATCGATGGTGCTCGGTCGTATCCTGAATCGATATGCCGACCTGTGTATAGCTGTCAGCGACGAGGTGGCCTCGGCTCCGACGACTCGAGGTTTCAGGCACACTGTCGTCGTTCGTGCCGGCGTGGACCGAGAGACGATGAGGTCGTGGGTTCTGCGCGAGGTGGATGCACCTCGTCAGTTTCGCCGCGAGTTGGGGCTCGCCTCGAACGCTCCTCTCGTCGTCAGCGTGGGAAATCTCTTCCCGGACAAGAGGCATTCGCTTCTGATCCGGGCGGTTGCGCAGCTCCCCTCCGAAGTTCACATCGCGATCGTTGGCGGCGGCCCTGAACTGTCCGCGCTCGAATCGGAAGCACTCAATCTCGGAGTTGCCGATCGGGTGCATCTTCTCGGGCGTCGGCGCGACGGATGGAAGTGGATGGCCATTGCGGATCTGGTCGCCCACCCCAGCGCGCGTGAAGGACTGCCCATTGCGCTCACGGAAGCTCGCGCTCTCGGGCTTCCGGTGGTGGCATTCGACGTCGGCGGGGTAGCCAGCGTGCTGGGAGGTGCAGTCGGTGCTGTCATCCTCGATGCACGTGAGACCGAAAAGTTCCCCGATGTAGTCGCCGCCGCATTGGAGAGTGCGCCGCGCGCAGAACTCGCCTTCAGCAGTCGCGCGTCCCACGCATCCTATTGGGACATATCTCGTTTCGTGGAGGAGTTCTACGAAAATGTCGATTGAAGGTGCGGCTTTGCGTATTGCCTATGTGACTCCCTACGACGAGGACTACTCCTCGATTCACATCCACACGGCGCGGCGTATCACTGAATGGGAGGCGAACGATGCCGTAGTCGCGTCGTTTTTGATCGGTGGCGGCGGG
>NZ_JBLVOH010000130.1:4060-15512 GCF_053543675.1 Microbacterium umsixpiens | reverse complement strand
CCCCCCGCGGCGCAACCCGCAACATGATGAATGACATCCGGGGCGCACGTCGACTTATAGCCGAGGTCGCAAGCTTCGCTCCCACGGTGATCTACGCCCGATGGCTCGCGCCGGTGCCGGGGCTTTACCGAGGGCTTAGTGCCGTGGCGCCGGTAGTCGTTGAGGTCCATGCTGACGATCTCGTCGAAGTCGCGCGATCCTCTTGGACGCGCCGAACATACCTCCGTCTTTTCCGCGCGCAGGAGCTTCGGCAGGCGAGTGGCGGGACTTTTGTCGTGTCTGAACTTGCTGATGATCGGAGTTTTCGTCTCATTCGAGGAGCGCGCGGTGTCTTCGGCAACGGGAGTTGGGTGCAGCGGCGCGCGCAGACCTCGTCCGGGCGGCCCCGAGTCGGTATCAGCACCGCGGCGATGAATGATTGGACCGGGCTCGATCGTTTCGCGGCGCTGGCGAGTGAACTCGGTGATCTCTCGGATTGGATAGTCGTTTGTCCTGCGAGTGAACGCCATACAATCGCCGCCGCGATGGGGGATGCGGTACAAGTCGTCGGCACGCGCGATCAGACGGAGTATCTCGACGAGGTGGCATCGTGGTCGGTCGCGATGGGTACTCTCGCTCTGGAGCGCAAGAGTTTGCGAACGGCCTCGCCCTTGAAAGTGCGAGACTATCTGGGGCTCGGAGTGCCGACCGTACTCCCCTACTGGGACGAAGGCATCGCCGACCTCGAGAATGATCTTCTGCTCAAGCTGGCGGGCCCGAATGATGCTCCGGTGGAGCACATCGATTCAGCCTTGATCAGGGACTTCATCGTCAGAGCTCATGGACGTGACCTTCCAGCTGAAGTGTCCTCGCATGCGTCCGGGGTGGAGATTGAACGTCGACGAGTCGATTTTCTCGGTCAGTTCCCGAACCTCTGACGGCTGGGCGCCGTATTCGGCACACCTTGAGGATCACCTTGCGTTTGATCGAGCGGAGTCCAACTGGTCGAGGACGCGCCTGATTGCGGCCCGAGCGGTGGGGTCGATCCGAGGTGCGATCTCGCCGAGGCCGAACAATGAGCAGAAGTCTCCTCCTTCGTAACCGCCTTCACGACATATCTCGGTTGTGGGCAGGTATCCGTATGTCTGCTCGATACAGCCCACGCACATTACAAAGTCGGAATCCACTGTCGACCTCGCCCAGTGGGCGTAAGCGGAAACTGGCTCTGCGCCTACGGCCAGGATCGTCAAATCCTCTCCGAATGCGAGGGCTTGGAACGGGACCGGTTGGGACTGCCCAGCGGTGAAGTTCGCACCCTTCTCTTGGGTGGCGCTCGTTGAGATCGTGTCCGCTCCTACTGGGCGCGCGCCCTGAAGAATCTCGATTACCCGGTCTCCCAGCGACGCACACCACCGCGTATAGACATCGGGCGACATTCGATCGAAGGACGTCCTTCTCCCCGCGTTGCGGATGCGTTCCACGATGGTGCTTTCCCGGACGGACGCGCTGGGCCGTGTGTCACCGGAAAATCCCTGGAAGTACAGGACGGGCAGTCCTGGGTTCCCGAACCACGCCCGTACTCTCTCACGTACCCGACCCGGGAATTGCGCTGAGTATTGCTCAGGCGACGGTTGAGCAACGGGGTGGCAGGCATAGTTCCACACGACTGCGACGGGGGAACCGCTCGCATCTGTGAGCGTGAACAGGGTGATGGTCTCGTCCCGGCTGCCGCCAGGATTCGGAATGGCGGCGATGTGAGAGAGCCGGGGACGTCGGCCGACGACGTAGCCTTGGCGACCGCGACGGTTGATGCTGTGATCAGCCACCCCTGAACCACAGTTCATCTGGGTGCGTGGAGCATCCTCGACCCGCGCCAGTAGATGATTCACAGCCCCTTCGAGTCGCTGCGTGATCGCAATCATATGGTCTTGGTCAGTCTCGCCCAGCGGAGGCTTCGTACCGTCTGTCATCGGAGCCGCATGGGTGTGGGTCGCTGCGATCAGGACGCGCTCGTGGGGAAGCGACTGGGCGCCGTTGCGGATTGCGGCGGTCAGCTGCTCGCCGGGGTAGAGAGTGTCGATGGAGACGAGGACGATCGGCTGTTGGTCCTCACCGCAGAGAACGAGCAGATTCGCTTCGAGGTCTCTCATGGAACCCTCTAGGTCTACGTCGGAGGCCCGGAATCCACAGCCTTGGTCGACGGCAGTTCCGGGGAAGATCGAGAGCGTCTGTGCCACTGCTTTCACGGCATCACGTCCGGCGCTTGCCTCTGGGCGCTACCGATCATTGCGCTGCCTTCCGGCGCCTGCGTGGAACATGTGCACGAAGGTCGGCGAGGTCGAAATCGATGTGCGCCGGGGGCCAGAGCATCGCCACGCTGCTTGAGAACACGTTCTCCTCGCGGATGTTCGCCGCAACGTGCAAGAGTTCACGCACCGGGAATACCATTGCCATGCCCAGTCGGGCAGCACGGGTGTCTTGAAGTTCGAAATCGAGCAGACGTGCAGCCGCACTCGCCACGATGGGGTGCCCACTTCGCGAGGCGAGAGCATACGAAGCCCACAGTTTTGGATTGATCTCCATCAGGATGAAATCTCCGTTCGCCGCCATCTTGAACTCGACCTGGGCTACTCCCGTCCATGAAAGATGGGACAACAGCGTGCTTGCCTGTCGCGCAAGCTCCGGAATGGATGCCGACACGACGCGCGTGCCGCTTCCGCCGCGTCGCGGAACCGATCTCTGTTCGATGTGCTCCATCGAAACGACGGGTTTTCCGTCGACGAAGTAGCCGCAATGCGCGTATGTGAACGGGTCGCCGTTGATGTACTCCTGGAAGATCACGTCTCCGCCGAGTGCTTCGGGGTCGAATCTACGCAGTTCTTCCGCCGAGCGAATCAGAGCGGTCGAGATACCGCCACGTTCGAAGCGTGCCTTTGCGAAGATCGGATAGTCCCCAGTGGGGAGAGCATCGGCGAGTGCGGCAGAGTCCGTGCCGTACTCCAACGGAGCTCGCACACCCACTTCATCGGCCGACTGATAAGTGAGCGTCTTGCTCGCCGCGCGTGAGAACGATTCAACGCTAGGTGCCAGCAGCTGGCTGAACGGCAGAAGTTCTGCGGCGCGGGCGATGACCGCTGAGTTGGAAGAGAATCCGATCGGGACTATCAGGTCAGGCTTGTGAACTGCGGCGACTCCGACAAGTGCTTCGCCGAAAGCCTCGGACGATGATGGAGGCGCGATCACCCGAAGGTCGGTATGCCGTGACAGGTATCCGGGCGAGAGCGGTGAAGAGGCTACTGAGATGATCTCCGCATCGAGGTGCTGCTTCAGCTCACGTTGAACGGCGAGTGTGTGGGTGAAATCTCCGTCCAGCACCATGATCTTGGGTGGCGTACGCATCAGCGGTACCGCGCAATCGCCCAGCGCCGCCATGAGACGACAGTCAGCGTCCGATCAAGGATGAACCCGAGGCGTTCATAGTTTTGAATCGATGATCTGTTGTCTGGTTCAATGTTGGCTTCAACTAGCGTTGCGGGGCCGCCGGAGACAATATTCAGGCGTGAAGAGATCAAGACTCGGTGCAGTCCTTGTCCTCGATGTTCAGGGTGTATCCAGTCAGCATGGAATAGCGTCCGCCCCGGCAAGAGTGGGTAGTATCCCTTCGTTCGAACGGTTCGAGCACTCTCGTTCGTCACGTGCCAGGCCATTCCTGTGATGTGGTTGTCTTGCCAAAGGAGGATTCCATGGTGGCCGCTCACCATGTACTCCCTCGCTCTGGAGGAATAACCTGGCCGGCAGTGCTCGATGTCCGGAAGAGAGCTTTCTGTCGCTTCTGTGATCGGGAACGCCGACACCTCACTGTCGTGCGGGTGGTCGAGAGACCACACACCATACGTGGTTGACGTCGGCAGGTGGATTTGCATGTCCGGTTTCAATCTAGTTGTTTCTGCGGGCTGAGCTCGTGAGCAGCAGCACGGCGACCAAAAGGGTTGCGAAATAGAATGCCGCCATTGTCCAGGAGTAGATCATGACGGTGTATTCGGCGGTGTTTCCGAGGTAAGCCGGTGTGAGAATCGCGACCGCTGCGACGATCAAGCGTACGGCGTTTATAACGATGCTCAGCCACTGTCGTTCCAAGATGAGAAAAATCTGTGTCACGGGCGACATCGCAAAGTTGGCCACCAACATTACGGCAAGGGCCTGGCTCATCTGGCCCGCTGACGACCATTCGTCACCAAAGATGACAGGGAAGAGCCATGGCGAAAGCGCGTAGATCGCGACGCCCGGAATGATGCCGATCAAGAAGGATTTCGCGCTGGTGGATAGGACCAGCCGGAGCAACTTCGTGGGGTTGTTTCTACTGATGGCGACGGCATCGGCGTAGAACACCTGGCCGATCGAACCGCCTATCAGCGTTAGCGGCGCGAGGGCGATCCGTGTCGCAAGAAAATACTGGCCGACGACCGCCGCTCCGAAGGTTGGCGCCATCAGCAGCACGGGAAGCTGGAAGGCGAGGGCATTCAACAACGCGGCGGGTGTCGCAAGCAGCGGAAAGTTCCGATAACGGGCGAACGTGGCGATCAGCTCGCGCCGGCGCGGTCGACGAAGGGACTTGCCTCGCATGGTTCTCGCGATCAGGGTGCTGATTCCGGCCGACTGTCCGATCATGGAGCCAGCGACCAAACCGATCGATCCGATCCCCGCCATGCCCGCCGCGATCTGCACACCCGCTGCTGTGGCAGCCTGGGTGATCTTGGTGGCGGCGATCGGCCGGAACTCACGCAGTCGTAACGCCCAGACGCTGAGAGCCTGATACAGCGAACTCAGGATAACGCCCAGCGGGAACAGCCAGAGGATCAAAGCGGGGACGTTCTGACCCTGCTGAAACAGCAGCTGCGGTGCGACCATCACGATGAGGCCGACGATCATCGACGTGAACAGCGACGCGAGAACGGCAAGGACGAGCACAGTGAATCCGGCTTGCTTTCCTCGCGGAAGCCCGATGGCCTGTTCCAGCCGCAGTGAGCCCACGGCGGTTGTCACGCCGAGGACGGCCGTGTAGACGGCCAGGATTCCGAAAGCCTCAGCATCGAACAAGCGTGTAAGCACGGGCGAGACGGCGATGGTGATGATCTGGCCCAAGGCCGTGCCGCCTGCGAGAAGCGAGACGGAACGGATGAACGTTCCAGGACGCAACCAACGCGGGACTCGGCTCATTTCGGCTGGGTCACTCCTCGGCGGTGATTGTGCGGACGTCCCCTGATCCTACTGGTGCGTCTTGATGCGCGCCGAAGCAGGGCGTGAGACCAGGCACGGCCTGCTAGTCTCCCCTTCGGCGCACTCCTGTTCGGGCGCCCGTACGCCTGCTGATTGAATGGAAGACATGCATCAGGAGGACCCCCGACCCCGCACGCGGCGCGAAGCGCGCTCTCTCGCGGAGCCCCCCACTGACGACCTTCTGCCGGCGGGCGATGACACCCCTCGTCCGCGTCGGCGCCGTCGTGTTTGGATCTGGCTCACAGTCAGCGTGCTGCTGGTCCTCATCGTCGCCGGTGCCGCTTTCGCGGCCGTGAAGCTGTATGACCGGGCGATGACCACGCGTGCGCATCTCGAAGCGGCGATGGGTGAAGTGCAGACCGTCCAGCAGTCGGTCCTCGCGCAGGACACGCCCGCTGCAACGGAGGCAGCAGGGCGCTTGGCGCAGGAGACGTCTGCCGCGCTGGAGCCCACGCAGGGCCGTTTGTGGGCGCTCGCCGAGTACGTGCCGTGGGTCGGGCCGAACCTTGCGGCTGTTCGTCAGGTAGCGGAAGTGACGGACGCGCTCGTCGCGGACGTCGTGACGCCGGCAACCCAGCTCAACCTGGCGGCGCTCGCGCCCAGCGGCGGACGCATCGATGTGGCAGCTCTCGGAGAGCTGTCCACTGTCGTCGACGGCGTGGCCACCGGCGTGGAGAAGGCATCCTCGACGATCGACAAGATCGATACGTCCGGTCTGATCGACCAAGTTTCGGCGGGAGTTGTCAAGCTCGAAGGCGCACTCGAGAAGCTGGACGAAACCCTCGCTCCAGTGCACGAGATCCTCGGCGTGCTTCCTGAAGCGCTCGGAGCGGGCGGAGCGCGGGACTACCTCGTTATGTTCCAGGGAAACTCCGAGGCGCGTAGTCTCGGCGGCAACGCAGCCGTGTTCATCGTCATCCACGTCGACAACGGGGCGATTTCCATCACCGAGCACGTGGACAGCTCTGACTTCAAGCAGCCCCTGGACGAACCCGTCGTCCCCCTCGACCCGGAAGCGGTCGCGATCTATGGAGACAAGATCGGCCGCTACACCCCGGACTTCACGATGGTTCCCGACTTCGCGACGGCGTCGGGAATTCTGCAGGGGTGGTGGGATCGGGATGTCCAGACGAACGTTGACGCGTACATCTCGATGGACCCTGTGGCTCTGTCGTATCTCCTCGCCGCGACGGGCCCGGTCGCGCTACCGACCGGCGACACTCTGACGGCCGAGAACGCCGTACCGCTTCTCTTGAACGAGGCGTATTTCCGATACGAAGATCCCCTGATGCAAAACGCGTTCTTCGGAGCAGCCGCCGATGCGGTGTTCACTGCGCTGACAAGCGGTACCGGGTCGCCGACCGGCCTGATCTCCGCGCTGGGGCGCGCCGCGGCGGAAGGGCGCATCCTCTACACAAGCGAGGACCCGGACGAGATGGCGTTGATCGCGTCATCGCGTATGAGCGGTCGGATGCCGACAGCCGCGGAGGGCAACCCGTTGCTCGGTGTTTTCGTGAACGACAACACCGGTTCGAAGAAGAGCTACTACCTCGACATGAGTATCGATGCTTGCGCGGCCGACGGGGAGGCGAGCGCATCGGTGACTCTGAAGTCGTCTCTCGACGAGGCGGAAGCTGCGCGTCTTCCTTACTACATCGCGGGCCCTTACTACCCGCTGGGTGACATCAGCAGTTATGTCGTCCTCTACGGGCCGGTCGGTTCGACGTTCGCGAGCGTCGAGATCGATGGGCAGGCAGCGACACCGCTCGCGGTCGGTCAGCACCTCGGGCGCCCTGCCGTCAAGGTCGAAGTGCTGAACCATTACGTGAGCGAGCATGTGATCGATGTTCGTTTCACTGATGTTTCCGCGGGGGGAGAGGACCTGGAGGTATGGCACACGCCGATGACGCGCGAGACGCCTGTCACTCTGACTTCTTGCGGCGGATAGCGAAGTGGCGAGCGTCGTGAGCGCCACCGATGCCGTGACCTCAAGCCTCGGCCTCGGGCACGCGACCACGCTCGCCCATGCGCTCTGTGGGGCGATCGGCGATCGTCACGACATCCGGGTGCTGTCGATCAAAGGCCCGTTTGCCGAGTACCACGGCCTCCGTCCTGCTCGGACGGCCGCCGACGCGGACGTCCTCGTGGAGCCTAGCGATTTCGATGACTTCTGCGTTGCCATCGAGGCTGCCGGGTGGAAGGAGCGTGTCGCGCGAGAGACACCGACTCTGATCGCGGCCCACTCCCGCACGTACATCCATGAGTCCTGGCCGTGCGACATCGATGTGCATCTGTGGTTTCCCGGCTTCTTCGCGGATCCATCCGTGGTCTTCGATGAGCTGTGGAAGCGTCGACGCGCGATCCCGATCGGCGAAGTCACCGTGCTGTTCCCCGGGCGTCCGGGTGCGGCAGCGATCGCTGCCATGCATGCGCTGCGGAACATGACCGTCGTCCGTCACCAGGCGGAATGGGCGTGGGTTCGAGATGCGCTTCGCGACGACTTCTCCGAAACGGATCGGCGCGACTTCCTCGATCTCGTGACGAAGGGTCGCGCGCAGTGGGTGCTCCGCGATCAGCTGCGCGACATCACAGGAGTGGAACCCGAGAACGATCTCACGGCAGAGGAGCAGCGCGCCTGGCAGGCGCACCGGGCCTTCGCTGCCGACGGTGGTGCCGCGAGTTGGTGGATCGCCCTGCGGCGGCAGCCGTTTTCGGAATGGCCGGCGTTCCTGTTACGCGCGGCCTGGGTGCCGCGGGCCGAGATTCCTCGAAACGATGCGTCGGTTCTCCCATCTCGAGGGCAGGCTTGGTCCTATCAGGTTGCTCGATGGGGACGCGGAATCACCGCGACGCTGCGATATGTACGCGGTGCAGGCCGTTGAGCGGGCAGGGAGCCGCGGGCGGCTCAGCGAGATCTGACGGGCTCACGGTCCGGATCGCCGACGTCACGGTAGGGATAACGCTGAGTGGGTGCACCACAGATCTCATCGACGCGGTGCATGCCGAATACGCCATGATGATGCCGAGCGTCCCGGTTTCCGCGGAGACCCAGGTCGTGGTCGCGGGTGACGCCGATGCTGAGAGCGGCATGGAACTCGTGCGGCGCGAGGTCGACGCAGCCGTCGCCAGGATCCATCGCCAACGCGGACTCATCGACTTCGGTGCAGACCTGCTCGTGGATCATCATGGCTCTGCCCTCATCGTCACCCTGGATGGAAGCGAGCAAGCGCACGCGGTGATGGCGGCCCTCAGCGCGCGTTACAAGAGGCTGCCGCCAGACAGCTGGGTTTCTGACCGCTCAGGCAACATCGTGCATCGGGCCGCGTCGACGACGATCGTGGGCGATGCGCTGGAGAGCGGTGCAGTGGGCGGATCAGCTCGTCTCATCGGCGCGCTCTTTCTGGGCGACGGGGAGAGCGTTGCCGGTGCCGAGCAAGAGGACGGTGTCCTTGCCCTAGCGCGCCACGCGATCGAACAGGGTTCGCCGAATGAACGCGCCCCCGTGCTCCGTGCGGTGCAGATGATCGCCGGGAGCACGAGCGGTATTCGACGAGTGGCCGTCGGCGATCTGTCCCGCGCTCTCCGCGAGGTGGCGGAACGGTTTGCCGAGGGACCCCGGACGATGCGGTTCGCGCCACCGTTTCCCGTGCACTCCGGCCCGGCATCGGTTCCGGCGAGCGACGGAAGCGCAGCGTGGTTCCGTGGGCCTGCCCACGACTACCTCCAGCGCCCCGGTGATGTGCTCGTCGTCCGCCGATCGGGCGACGGGCTGGCGCTGGAGGTGCTGCGGTCACACGCGCGCGCGCTCTGGAGGCATGCTGACGGCATCAGTCGGGAGCAGCTCCTGATTAGTGCGCGGGACCAGTCCACTCCGGCGAAGAGCGGAGACGCGCTGCTCGAGGTCGTGTTCGACGAACTCGTCAGCGAGGGTTTGCTCGTCGACGAGCCGAGTTGGGCCGTGCGGTCGAACGTCGCATACTCGACGAGCTCATCGCAGACGTTTGTACTCGGGACGGATGGGGGAGACCGTCAGCCGCTTGCCCTGGAAGGGCCGGCGATGACGATCTGGGAAGCCATGATCGAGCAGCCTCACATCTCAATCACCGAGATCACCGCGTGGTGTGCGGAGCGCTACGACGTCGACGCGGATGACATTCGGCCGGAGGTGCAGCGGCTGATGGAGGACTTGCACGAGCGCGACCTGATCGGCTGGGTCTGACAACTGGCCTCCGCGCACCCTCGTCTACGGCCCGCCCCACCGCCCGATCGGCCACAGAATCGGCCCGGCCTTGCCGAACACGTCGTCGCGCGTCATCCAGCGCCAGCAGTCCTCATCCGAATCCGCCGTCCCGCGGCAGAGATACGCGGAGTCGGCCGAGTTCGCCCGATTGTCGCCGAGCACGAGATAGGAATCCTCCGGAACGGTGACCGGCGCGAAGCAGCGGGTCGACATCGGCTCGCTGTCGCAGTCGAGCGACCCGGCGACGAAGGGGAGATCCTTGACGACGTAGGGCTCATCGAGCGGCTCGCCGTCGACCAGCACCCTGCCCTGGGCGTCGCAGCACTCCACGGTCTGCCCGGGTCCGGCGATGACCCGCTTCACCAGCACGTAGGGCCGGATGCCGGTGGTCTCGCCGACCCAGTGGAACGCCTGCGAGAACCAGTTCCCGCCGGCCGCCGGCTTCTCGCCCCAGGCCTCATCGGGACGGAACACGACGATGTCGCCCGGCGCGGGGTCTGCGGCGACGTAGGCGAGGCGGTTGACGATGAGACGGTCGCCCGGCTCGAGCGTCGGCGACATGGATCCGGACGACGGCTGGCCGATGAAGGCGACGATGATCCCGGTCAATGCGAGGGCGAGCGCGATGTTGACCCAGATGTTCCCGAGGAGTCGCCGACGCGGCTTCGGTGCATCTGTCGTCATCATCTGCTCTCCGGCTCGCGCGCTGCGGTGTCGACACAATACTGTCAGTGAATGGCCCAGTATTCCGGTGACACCGGTCCCCGCCTGCTCGAGTCCGCATCGGCATCGCAGGCGCAGCGCCTGCTCATCCCCGACGTCCTCCGTGGCGTGGCGATCGTGGCGATGGTGATCGCGCACGCGAACCCGTTCCTGCCCGAACTGCCCTGGGCCGCGAAGTTCGTAACGGCGATGTTCAGCGACCTGGCGTCGCCGCTGTTCGCCCTGGTGATGGGCATGTCGGCAGAGCTCGTCTGGCGCCGGGGCGGACGCGTCGGCGTGACACTTCTGCAGCAGGTGATCCGTGGACTGTTCCTGATCGCGCTGGGCGTCTGGATGGCGACCTGGGGCTCGTGGGTCGATGTGATCCTGGCGTATCTCGGCGTGACCATCATCCTCGGAGCGCCGCTCCTCCTCGCGCGCACGCCCGTGGTGATCGGAGTGACGGCGGTCCTCCTGCTCATCAGCCAGCCTCTGGTGGCGGTCGCCCGGACTTGGATCTGGGTGTACACGGCCCCCGCCCCGGTCGGCGACATCATGCAGTGGCTCCTCCTCGGATCGCACTACCGCGTGCTCAACCTCCTGCCGATGTTCCTCATCGGCGCGCTCCTCATCCGGCACGGTCTGCAGCGCGACCGACTGCTCACGGGGCTGGCCATCGCCGCACCGCTCGCCTACCTGGCGTGGGGTGTCGGTCAGCGGCTCGGCGACGTGCAGTCCGGCGACTACCTCGACACCCTGAAGGACTTCGCCCTCGTGTTCGCGGTCTACGTGATCGTGGTCTTCGCCGCGACCGCTCGACGCGACGGCGCCAAGCGCTTCTGGAGCCCGATCTTCGTGCCCCTGGTCGCATGCGGACAGGTCGCGCTGAGTCTCTACCTGCTGCACGTGGGGCTCATCGCGCTGTGGAACAATGCGAACGGCCGCCCCACCGAGAATTTCTGGCCCGGGTGGCTCGTGATCGTTCCCGGCATGATCCTCGTGGGGTGGCTGTGGTGGCGGTTCGTCGGCACGGGCCCCGTCGAATGGGTGATGGGCTGGCTGACCGGCCGGCGCAAGCCCCTGCTCCGCGCACGATGAAGGCGGCTTCGCGCCACTGACACCGCGTCAGGCGGGGGAGACCTCGACCGCCGCGCGGATGCTGTCGATCAGCACCCGCACTTCGTCGCTGCCGACCGCCAGCGGCCCGGCCTGCGTTCCGTCGGTGCCGATGAGTCCAGCCACGGGGGTCGCCGC
>NZ_JBLVOH010000130.1:0-4040 GCF_053543675.1 Microbacterium umsixpiens | reverse complement strand
CGCCGCTCCGATGCGGAGCGCCGCCGCAACAGAACCGCCGACGTCGAGCGCGAAGCGCGTCGAAGCGGGGAGGTCGTGCGGCGGCTCTGTGCTCGCCGCGACGCTCACGGCGCGCTGGATCACGTAGACGTCGACAACGGCCGCCAGAGAGGCCTCTGCGGCCTTGAGTGATGCCAGGGCGGTCGCACATGCGTGGCACCCGGGCGCGACGAACACCAGGAGGCGAGCGCGGGCTGCCGGGACGAGCACGTCGACGATCTCTGCCGTGGCGGGCAGCAGCACCGCGCCGGCTCCACGGGGGATCTGCGCATCCGCTCGTCCGGCGGCGTTCGATGCGCGGACCAGGGACCAGACGCCGACGGCGATCAGCAATCCTGCACCGACAGCGCCGAGCACGAGGGGCACCGTCGGGCCCGTGAGGAGCGTGGCCGGAATCCCGACGGGCTCGGAGACGGCGGCCGTGGCGACGGCCCCTGCCAGCACGGAGGCGGCGATGGCGGTGAGGACCGCGTTGCGCACGATGAGGCGAGGTCCGATCGCGGAGGGGAGCCAGTCGCCGAAGCAGCCGCAATCATCGGTGGCGCCGAGGCGGTGCGCCCGGATGACGGCGATCAGAAGGCCGGAGGTCAGCAGGAGCGCCGCGGCAGCGAAGCCCACGAAGAGCCAGCCGTCCGTCGCGAGCAGCCCGACGGCGACGACCGCCTCGACGGCGATCAGTGCTCCGGCCGCGGTCTTCGGGTGACCGACAGGGATACGCAAGGCCGCGAAGGCGGCGCTTCCGCGATCGGCCGATCGGAGCTTTCCGACCGCGCTCACGGCGAAGACGACGGCGAGGAACACCGTCAAAGGTGTGAGGAACGCGACCATGGCCCCAATACTCCCGGATAGCCGGAGCGGCCGAAACCCGAAGGCTCCGGCCGCTCCACGATCTTCGTGATCAGTTCGAAGGACAGATCAGCCGTCGGTGCAGAGGATCGCGGTCTGGGACAGCGTGCCCGAGGTCTTCGCGCCGGTCGCGACGTACCCGCTGGGAAGCGTGGCCGTTGCCGTCAGGACGCTGCCGACGCCGAGTCCGACGAGGGCGCGGGCCTCGAACGAAGCGCCTGCGGGCAGGTCGGCGACGAGTGTGATCTGCTGCGATGTCGGTCCCAGGAGCTGGATGTCGGCGAGTGCGCTCGAGATGGAGAAGAGCTGCACGTTCGCGACGCCGGTCGCCGTGATGTTGATGACGGTCCCGGCGGGGAGCGGTACGCTCGGGCCGGCGGTGATCTCGAAGCCCGGGAACAGCAGTCCCAGCGTGCCGCAGTCGCCGTCGACGGAGAACGCGCCGACCTCGACGTCGCCCGACGCGGCCGCGAGCGGCGTGGCGACGGCTGCCGCGATGACGGGCACCGACCATGCCGCGCCCTTGACGATGGTGCGCCGCGAGATGCCCTTATTCTTCTGGATTTCTTCGGTCACGTGAGTGCCCTCCCTGTTCGATGCAGATGCGGTTTCCCGCGGTGTCGTGAAGAGGCGACACGTTGTCTGCATCCCCCAGGAGCCTCTTCGTGGTCATCAAAGTAGGGAGAGGAAGAGGGGGAGGAAGGGGGTTTCGGTGAACTACGCGCAGGGTGCGCTCAACCTGCGCGATCTGTGCGTTCTGGCTGCGCGGAGCTATGCCCGGCGCGAGGAGCGCAGGGTGCGCGGGGTGGCCTGATAGGCCTCGTCGAGTGCCCGACGCATGCTCATCGGAGAGTGGAATCCGGCGCGCTGCGCGATCTGGTCGATGCTCAGCACGTCGTAGCGACTGTCGACCAGTAGCGAGTGCGCCAGCCGCGCGCGTTGGCGACGGATCTCCGCCGCGACGCTGTTGCCGGATTCGGAGAAGACGAGCTGCAGCTGCCGCAACGACGACTGCACCTCATGCGCGACGCGCGACGGTTTCAGCGACGGGTCACCGCACTGCTGCGAGATCACGGCGATGGCACGCTCACGCAGCACGGCATGCGGCGAGCCCTGCCCGCTGACCCCGCCGATCCGGTCGAGCAGCACCGCGCCGCACATCTCCATCACCAGCTGCTCGATGGCGTACTGCTCGATCGCCGATGCATTGTCGTCGGTGTCGAGCAGACACCCGATGAACTGCTGCATCGAAGTGTCGAGGAGCCGGCGGTCCGCGAACACACTCGCGTCGGAAGGCAGCGACGGCACGAACGAGGCGATGGCCGAGCGGGGCACGAGTGCGGCAACGAAGCGCCACTGTCCGGCCCACCGCAACCGGCGTGTGATGCCGTGTGCGGCGACGACGAGACCGCCCTCGGTCTCGACCCAGGGCTCACCCTCTACTCGCGACCAGAGCGCCTGTGCCTCGACGAACGCGAAGACCGAGTGGTCGGGGTACCGGGTCACCGTGTCGACGTGGAGCTCGGAGGTCCCTCCGCCCGTGCTGAGCAGGCGTACACCGCCGGAGGCGCGCTCCCGGGAACGCAGTCCGGGGCGGTCACCGACCCGCCGAACACCATGCTTCGCGAGCTCTCTGTCGTCGATGACCTGAGCGTTTGAGTGACTCACGAGACGTTCCCCCTCAGGGTGCCTGCGAACAACTGCGGCGCCTCTGCGATCGGGGTGCCGAACCTGCTCCCATCAACGCGTCGCGTTGCCGGGTTCGCCATCCCGATGCCTCGATACGGTGGTGTATTGAATACAGATTCAATCATCCGGCCCCTCCTGTCAACACAGATTCTGAATTCGTGTAGTGAGACGACACGAACCTCATCTGCATCCCCCAGGAGCCTCACTGCGAGCCACCGTAGAGGGCCCGCCGGGGAATGTCCGGCGAATGGAAGAAAAGCGCGCAATGTGCGTTGTTCCTGCGCGCAATGTGCTTTCGCCTGCGCGGCTCGCCGAGTCGAAGAACGTGGATAGGCTTGCTGCCATGTCCGATCGCTTCCTCGTCAACGCGGTCGGAGCCGTCATCGAGATCGACGCCTCTCGGCGCGACGAAGACTTCCGCGCACGCACCCTCGCCGCCTGGACAGACGCGCGCTACGAGGGCGATCGAGCCGCCGATGCGGTCGCCGTGGTTCCGGCCGACACGGAGGACGCCGCAGCCCTCTCCGCGCTCTCGACCGACGTCACGATCAAGGCCCTCGCGCACCGCCGACACGACCCGATCTGGATGCTGCACGCCGCAGGACTCGCCGCCGCCGACGGTCGCGTCGTGGTGCTCAGCGCGGCATCCGGCACCGGCAAGACGACAGCGGCGCGACACCTCTCCCAGCGCTACGCGTACGTGAGCGACGAGACCATCGGCATCGACGACACCGGTCGCGTGGTGCCCTACCGCAAGCCGCTGTCGATCATCGAACAGGATGCCGTTCCCAAGGCTCAGGTCGCGCTGTCGAGCATCGGCGGCGCGCACACCCTGCCCGGCGAGCTGCGGGTGGCGAAGATCGTCGTGATCGATCGCTCGCCGGAGGGCCCGGACGTGCCCGAGATCGAACCGCTGGACATCGCGGATGCCCTGGCGCTGCTGGGACCGCAGACCAGCTATCTCTCCGACGGGCCGGCACCCCTGCAGCGGATCGCTGCAGTGCTCGAAGCCACCGGCGGTGCCGTGCGACTGCGCTACCGGGAGGTGACGGGCATCGACGGGATCATCGATGATCTGCTCGACGTCGAGTCGGCCCCGGTGCCCCCGATCATCGCCCGCACCGCACCCGTGGTCGACGCGTCAGCCGCGGACGCGTACCGCCGCGCGGAGACCGTCGACGAGCTGGTACTCGAGTCCCGCATCGCCGTGCTGCGGCGGACGCCGACCGGGGGACAGGTGCACGTCCTCGACGGCATCGGCCCGACCATCTGGACCGCGGCCGCCGGAGGGAGCACGCTCGCTCAGCTCGTCGACGCCGTGGTGAGCGCGCACGGGGAGCCCGCGGTTGGAGACCCCGTGACGATCGTGCAGACGGCCGTGCAGGTGCTCATCGCCGACGGGATCCTGCTGCCGCCGACTCAGACCTGAGACCCTCGGACCGAGCGCCGACTCAGACCTGAGCGGT
>NZ_JBLVOH010000129.1:23870-24981 GCF_053543675.1 Microbacterium umsixpiens | reverse complement strand
GGTCGAAGGACAGGGCCTCACCGGTGCCGAGGCGGATGCTGACGCCGGAGTCGTCGTACGCGATGCGCGCGACCGGGGAGCTCAGCCCCACCTGCACGCCGTCGAGCGCATGCTCCACGAACGGGGTGAGATCATCGCGGGCCGCCTTCGGCTCACCGGTCGGCAGCGGCGGGGCCAGCCAGCTGGAGAGTGCGTCGGCATCGGCTCCGGTGCGGGTGGCGAGGATCGCGAGCAGGGCGGCGGTCGCGGGGTCGGCGGGATCGACGCCCGCCGCGGTCAGAGCGTCGGCGACCGAGGAATCTTCGGGGGCCGCCTGCGCCGTGGTCATCGCGGCGGTGAACGGCTGCGGGTCGACCGGGTCGATGTCGGCATCCGGTGTGCGCCAGAGCTCGCCGGCGAGGTCTTCGATGCCGACATCGCCGCTGGTCAACTGATCGAGGACCTCGGAATCGTCTTCGCCGAAGAGCCAGGCGCCGAGCTGCACCGGCACCGGCCACGAGTCGTCGACCTGCGAGTGGACGCGTCCGCCCACGCGGTCGCGCGCTTCGAACACGGTCACCTGCACGCCGCGTTCGGCGAGCAGTGCCGCAGCCGTGGCGCCCGCGAGCCCGGCACCGACCACGGCCACCCGCTCGCCGGAGCTGCCCGGGATCATGAGCTCTTCCGCGGCGCGCGCACCGGAGGCGATGGCCCCGCGTACCGTGCCGGGAGCATCCTCATCGGTCGCCTCGCCGGCGAAGAAGACGCGATCGTCGATGGGCAGACCCAGCGCGGTGCGCGTGCCGGCGACGACTCCGACGGGGGTGAAGCTGACGGCGCCGAGGGCGAACGGGTCGGTGGTCCAGGTGCTGCGGACGCTGCCGGCCGGCGCGGGAACTCCGGGCGGAGGCTCGGGCTCACGGGTGCGCGTGGGCGTCGGCGTGGGCGCGGGTTCGGGGGTGCAGGAGGCGAGAAGCACCGAAGCGACGCCGGCTCCGGCGCCGAGGAGCAGAGTGCGGCGCGTGATCCTCATCGTGTCGCCACTTTATCCCGAGCCGGGCGGTTCTGCCTCGGCGGGAGGGGTGGTGCGGCCGTCGCGCGCGTTCACAACTCAGGAATAAGTCGCGCGCAC
>NZ_JBLVOH010000129.1:17445-23850 GCF_053543675.1 Microbacterium umsixpiens | reverse complement strand
TCCTGAGTTATGAACGCGACGCCGCGGTCAGACGGCGAGCAGCTCCCGCTCCAGGCGGGCGAACGACGACTCCATGCCGTCGGCCATGCCGGTGGCGAGGATCATGTCGCGCGTCTCCTTGTCGGGGTACTCGATGAGCACCGTGACGAGGGTCGCTCCGTCTTCTTCGTACAGGTTCAGGTCGTTGAGGGTCTCGGTCGGCAGGCCCTGCATCCGCTCGGTGGTGACCGCTCGGCGCGGGGCGTCGATCAGGAGCGCCTCCCCCTCGAAGCCGAACGGCTCCCCCTCGGTGTCGCCGACCGGCGCCCACGAGTTCCGGTACGACTGGCCGACCTCGGTGGCGGCGACGCACTCCGTCATCTCCCAGCCGTCGGGGCCGAGCATCCACTTGCGGATGAGCTCCGGCTCGAAGTGCGCACGCCAGACCAGCTCGCGCGGCCCTTCGACCAGACGGGTGATGCGCACGTGGGTGTCGTCGAGCATCTCGACCCGCGTTCCCTTGCCCTGCGCGTATTCGCGGAGGTCCTGCAGTACGGCATCGAGCTGCGCCATCGCCATCTTGATGCCCTCGACCTGGCCCATCTCGACGACCTGCTCGAGTGCATCGACCGAGTCGAAGTGGCTGGTCGTGACCATGCGGGTGCCCTCGGCGGTGGGCTCGAACGAGAACGACATCCGCTGCGCGGGGAAGCCCTCCAGCGGCTTGCCGGACTCGTCGACGAAGGAGTCGATCACTTCGAAGGAGTTCGGTGCCTCGATCGAGAGGAACTCCCACGACCCGGACGACTTCTCGCCGCGCGGGCCGTTCATCGAGTAGACCGCGCGTCCGCCGACGGTGTGGTCCCAGGCGGTGAAGGTGGCCGGCCATCCGGGAGGGCCCCAGAAGCGTTCGAGCTGGCGCGGATCGCTGTAGGCGCTCCAGACCCGCTCGATGGGGGCGGCGAAGTCGGCGACCACGGTCATCGTGAGGTTGTCGGCATCGGTGGTGACGTCGGTGACAGGCATTTCAGTCTCCTTGCTCGTTCTTCTGGGTGTCGCTGTTGTCGGATGCGCCGGACCGAGGCGTCTCGGCCAGCAGGTCGTCGAGTCGGGCGATGCGCGACCGCCACAGCTCTTCGTATCGGGCGAGGAGCGCCCTGGCGCGGGCGATCATCTCGGGGTTCGCGCGGACGAGCCGCTCGCGTCCCTCAGCGCGCTTGACGATGAGGTTCGCGGCCTCGAGCACGGCGACGTGCTTCTGCACCGCGGCGAACGACATCTCGTAGTCGGCGGCGAGGGTCGATACCGACTGCTCACGCTCGATCGTCCGGCGCAGGATGTCGCGCCGGGTCGACGTCGCCAGTGCGTGGAAGACACGGTCGACCTCCGCTTCGCTCAGTTCTCTTTGTGCAACCATTTGGTTGTACGTTATGCCTGAGCGGAGGGGATGTCAAGGGGTCGGTTCTTCTTGTCCTCTTCTTGTCGAGATGGTGTGCGAGGACACATGTCCGCCGCGAGTGGCGCAGGTGACGATCAGTCAGTCTGGGCGCGCCGGGCACCGAAGGCGAACACCGCAGCGACGAGCGGCGAGGCAAGCAACTGGTAGGCGAGCCAGAACGTGCCCGCACCGAGGACATCGTTGAACGCCAGAAGCGCCGCGATGAAGGTGACGATGACCCATCCACTGTCGTAGGCGACGAGGTAGCGGGTGTGCGAACCGGCGCCGCTCCGGAGCGCGAAGGTGATCTCGGCGATACCGCTGGTGGCCACGAGCGCCGCCGTAGCGACGAGCAGCCAGGGCGGCGCATCCAGGAAATCGGTCATCACCTGGAGCAACACGACGTATATCGACGCGACGAGCAGCTTGAAGACGCCGTCCGCGAGGAAACCGACCCGGAGCCAGCTGACGCGGCGCGGTCGGGTGTTGCGGCTCACGTCGCTACCCGCGCTGTCATGCGCTGCGGGCTCCGACCTCGCCTGAGTCCGTACGACCGGCCGATCGCTGATGGATCGGTGGCGGCAGCCACCAGAGCACTGGCCAGATCGGCGCGGCACACGCTCGTGGACCCGTTCGCCTCAGGGACGAGCTGATAGTCGGTCGCCTCCGTGTCGATCAGATAACCGGGCCGCACGATCGTCCAGTCGACGGAAGGTCCGCCGCCGCGGACGATCTGCTCCATCGCCTCGAGGTCGTCGTAGATGCGAGGTGCACTGCGGCGGACGAGCGGGCGCACCACGTGGCGGAACCACCATGGCTCGCCCGCACCCGAAGTGAGCACCGGCACCGCCGAGGTGACGACCAGGCGTCGCACGCCGTGGCGCCGCATGGCGTCGACCAGGTTCGCCGTGCCTGCCGCGCACACGGGCGCGGGATCCTGATTCGAACGCTTGCCCAGCGTCGAGATCACGGCGTCGGCGTCGGCCGGCAACGTCAGCTCCGCATCGGTCACCACCTCAGCCCGCTGCACGACGACGCCCGGCGGCCGGTCGTAGGGGCCGGAGTCGCGCACGATCGCGGTCACTCGATGACCGGCGGCAAGGGCCTGCTCGACGACGAATCGTCCGGTTCTGCCGGACGCGCCTGCAACCACGACGTGCATGTACACATCCCTCGCCTCGAACGACTTGAACACTGAGCATGACCTCAGCTAGTACAACTGTACTAGCACGGTAGAGTGACGTCAACGACAGGAACGACGGAAGGAAGGATGCTGTGTCAGCGACGCGACTGCTGATCCTTGGCGCGATCATCGAACGCGGAAGCGCGCACGGCTACCAGGTACGCAAAGACCTGGAATCCTGGCAGGTCGACCTCTGGGGCAACATCGGCCAGGGATCCGTGTATCACGCGCTACGTCGCCTGGCGGACGATGGGCTGATCGACAGAACCGACTCAGGCCACGGCACCGTTGGCCCCGCGCGCGTGGAGTACACGGTGACGAGCGCGGGGCGCACGGAGTTCGTCACTCTGCTCGAACGCGCACTCTCCTCGGACGGCCGCGACATCGCCGAGACGATGGCAGGAATCGGATTCATCACCACCCTCACTCGCGACCGAGCCGTCGAACTGCTCCGGCTCCGCATCGAGACATTCCGGGCGCGGCGCGCGCGGGTGGTCCGCGAATACGAGAACCACCCGGACGAAGACTGGGGCCACCACGTCGAGGCGATCCAGTTCTGGGCGCACTCGGCGGACAGCGCCATCGCCTGGACGGAGGGCCTCATCGCCCGACTCGAGTCCGGTGCCTACGTGATGGCGGACGACGAAGCACCGAGCGACCCGGTCACTTAGCCGCCCGCGCGCCCCTCTCAGCCTCCCGTTTCGACGCGATCTATTGCACAGATCCGGACGAACGTCCGCCTGATCATGGTTGCGAACATCGCCGCGTTCACCGTCAGCCCGGGAATGACTCTGCGGCGCATCAGAGGTGCGGCTTGGCGCACTCTTACCTGTCGTCGAAAGCGCGAAGCAGCCGAGACGCCCGCCGGATCATCTCCGGATCTGCGCGCACGAGCCGCTCCCGCCCGCGCGCGCACTTGACGATGAGTCCCGCACGCTCGAGCACCGCGACGTGCTTCTGCACGGCCGCGAAACCCATGTCATAGTGACGCGCGAGCTCGGTCACGGACTGCCCCTCGACGAGCGTGCGGGCGAGGATGTCGCGCCGAGTGGCGTCACCCAGGGCTCGGAAGACCCGGTCCGCCTCGCTGCGACCGAGTTCGTCGGAATCACGGATGGCGGGATTCCGCGGCCGTCGAGATCACGGGAGGACCTCGCCGAGAAAGGGCACGATCGAAGGCATCAGCGCGGCCGGCTTCATCATCGGCGTCGCGTGATGTGCGCCCTCGATCGTCGCGTGTCGGGCTCCGATCAGCGTCGACAGCTCTCGCGTCCCGCTGTCCATGAACGGCGCACTCTTGCTTCCGAGGAGCACGACAGAGGGCGCCCGGAGCCCGCTCCACCGGTCGCCGGTGAGAGGCGTTCCGTCCTGCAACCCTGCGCAGAGGCGCGTGTCATAGACGGCCGTCTGGGCCATCGCGACCATGGTCCGCCACGGGCCGATCATGAGTCGCATGGCGTGGATCATGAAGGAGGGTGCACCGAGGGCGACACGGTGGAACTCGCGAACCGCGTCCGCCCCCCGCCCCTCGTCGACCAGCTGCTGAAGGTGGTCGGCGAGGTCACGGGGGACGGGTGCGCGTCGATCGTCCACGATCACCGGGGGCTCGAAGGCGATGACGCCCGCGACCTTCTCGGGAAGAGCCGCCGCGGTGTCCACCGCGAGGATCGCGCCGGATGACGCTCCGAAGAGAGCAGCCCTGCCTCCGTGCGCATCGATGAGCGCCTCGATATCCGCGATCTCGCGAGCGATGCGCCAGGAGCCGACGTCCCCGCTGTCGCCGCGCCCTCGACGGTCATAGTTCACGACCGTGTGGCTCCCGGCGAGCAGGGCCGCGCGGCGACGGTTGTCGCGGAGGTCGGACAGCGCCTGCGCGACGAGGATGACGACCGGCCCGTCTCCGTGGCGTTCATACGAGATCTCCGTGCCATCCGCGGACACAACCTGGTGCAGGGAGGGATCGGGAGAAGAGTTCTTCTTCGGCATGATGATTCCGCTCTCTTCGAGAAGTGGGTGGTGTCAGCGGCGAGTCATCGTGGACGCGTATCCGCCGTCACCCGGGTAGACCCAGGCGCCGTCGAGTACACGATCGTCGTCACTGAAGATGCCGGTGAAGGAGGCCGGGCTTCCCTTGGCTCCGGCCCAGATGGTGAGCGTGTCTCCCTCCAGCTCGTAGACGTAGTCGAGAGTGTTGCCCATCGAGTCGTAGAACCGGGAAGCGACATCCGTGCCGGCGGGCTCGCCGAACGGGCGGAGCTGACCGATGACCTCGATGCCGGTGATGGCCTGACCGAACTGCTCCAGCTCGACGTGCTGGAGCAGGAAGAACCGTCCGCCCATCCACTCGTACCGCACGACTCCCTCGGCGCCACCCGTCACCGTCCATTCCCCGACGAGCCTGTCGAGCGCCGTGACGGCGCTGCTGGGCGTGGGCTGCTCACCGAGGCCGTAGCCGTCGATCTGCTCGGCGGTGACGTTCTCCAGCGTGTTCTCGTTCATGAGGTGTCCTTTCACGTGCAGCCCGGCGGGCCGCTCTTGCAGATACCTCGGAGCCGAACGCTGCGGATTGACATCTGCGCGCGAATCCGTCGGAAGCGATCCGCGGCCCCCCCTCACACGTCGCGACCGCACGATGTCAAGATTCGTCGCGCGGCTCCGAGGTATCAGTGCAGAAACACTCGACCCAGAAGAGGAGCTCACAGTGACCACGAACTCAGCACCACGCCTCGCGCACAGGGAGATCAGCGCACTCCCTCGTTCGACCCGCCCCTTGCTGCTCGCGGGCGCATTCGCGGGACCGCTGTTCTATCTGTCCGCACTCGTGCAGATGCTCACGCGCCCCGGATTCGACATCCGCATCCACCCCCTCAGCCAACTCTCCACGGGAGACCTCGGCTGGATCCAGATCCTCACCTTCGTCCTGGTCGGACTGGGCCTGATCTGCCTGGCGGTCGGTCACCGGCGGGTCGTGACCGACGGGCTCGGCCGCGCCGCCATCCCGGTCCTCATCACCATCAGCGGGGCAGGCTTCATCGCCGCCGGCCTCTTCCCGCAGGACCCCGCGAACGGTTTTCCGCTCGGCGCGGCCGACGGCCCCGCGGCCGAACCCACCTGGCACGCTGTCATCCACATGGCGGCGGCGATCGTCGCGTTCACCGTCCTGGCCGTGGCGGCCGTCATCGCGCTCATCCGCGCCGTCCGCGAGCGGCGTGCGGTCGCAGCGACCGGGAGCGGCATCGTCGCGATCGCGCTCCTCGCTCCCGTCGCTCCCGACATCGCCAGCATCCAGGTGGCGATCACGGGGCTCTTCGCCTTCGGATGGTGCACCGCGACGGCCATCTCCCTGCTGAAGTCACCGCGTGTGTCTCGCTAGCCTGGACACTCGCCGACTCAAGGAGATGAGACCGTGAAATTCCTCATTCTCGGCTACACGCCGAGCAGCAGTTGGGACGCCGCCACCGCGGATGCCCCCACCGAGGATGCGCTCGCTGCATTCGCCGCGTATCAGGAGTTCGAAGCGGACCTGCGCGCGACCGGGGAGTTCGTCAGCACCGAAGGGCTCGGACACCCAGCCGTGTCGACGACCGTGCGCAAGGTCGACGGAACGATCGTGATGACCGACGGTCCGTTCGTCGAGCTGAAGGAGGTCCTTGCGTCGTTCGCTGTCATCGAGGTGTCCAGCGTGGAGCGCGCGAAGGACATCGTCGCACGGATGGTCGAGATGCTCGGCGAACCGATGGAGATCCGTCCCATCATGGGTGACGACTTCGCGTGACGGCTCGACCTGACGCGATCGAGGGCCTGC
>NZ_JBLVOH010000129.1:11624-17425 GCF_053543675.1 Microbacterium umsixpiens | reverse complement strand
CCTCGGGGCGCTGGTTCGCCGCTTCGGTCACTTCGACATCGCCGAGGAAGCCACGCAGGACGCACTGCTCGCCGCAAGCCAGCAGTGGCGCCGAGACGCCATCCCCGATCAGCCCCGGTCCTGGCTGATCCGCGTCGCCTACCGCCGCATGGTCGACGCGCTGCGCGCCGAATCGGCCGACCGCCGCCGCGAAGAGCAGTACGTGGCCTCCGAACCGCACGCGTCCTTCTCGCACGCCGCCCCGGCCGACCACGACGACAGCCTGAACCTGCTGTTGCTGTGCTGTCACCCCGCCCTGTCGTCCGCCTCCCGCATCGCCTTGACGCTGCGCGCTGTGGGCGGGTTGACCACCGCGGAGATCGCGCATGCCTATGGAGTGACCGAGCAGACGATGGCCGTGCGGATCAGCCGCGCGAAGCAGCAGATCCGCAAGAGCGGCGCCCGCTTCGAGTTCGCGGCCGATGACGATCTCTCCGGCCGCCTGTCCGCGGTGATGCGGGTTCTGTACCTGATATTCAACGAGGGATACACGGTGACCACCGGAACCGAGCTCACCCGGACCGACCTGACCGGCGAGGCGATCAGACTCGCGCGACTCCTCCACGCCCTCGTTCCTGATGACCCGGAATCGACCGGACTTCTCGCGCTCATGCTGCTGATCGATTCGCGACGCGCGACGCGCTCCACCTCGAATGGCGACCTCATCCCCTTGCGTGACCAGGACCGCGCTCGATGGGATCTGGAGTCCATCCGAGAGGGATCCGACCTCATCCGTGCCGCGTGGTCCCAGGGGAACGTGGGAACCTACCGGCTGCAGGCCGCGATCGCCGCCGTCCATGCCTCCGCTCCCGTCGCCGAGCAGACCGACTGGGCACAGATCGCGGCTCTGTACCTGGCGCTCGAGCAGGTCGAACCCAGCGGACCCGTCCGGCTCGCACGAGTCGTCGCCGTGGCGCACGCTTTCGGGCCCGCGCGCGCCACCGCCCTGCTCGAGGAACTGGATCGCGAGCACGGACTGCTCCAACATCCCTTGACCCGACACCGTGCCCACGCGATCCGCGCACATCTCCGCGAAGCGGAGGGGGACCCGACTGCGGCGAGAGAGGACTTCCTCGCTGCGGCCGACATGACGACGAACGAACCCGAATCCCGATACCTCTCCCGAAAGGCATTCGGCGAGTGATACGTCCGTCGTGCGTTCCGGCCGGAATCCGACATCGGATCTCGGAGTCGCGTTGCGTTCGGAACGCCCCTCGGCTCACTCCCCGATCGAGGCGAGGAGGATCCGCACGAGCGTGTCGTGTGCGTCGCCCTCGTCGATGCGCGAGGCGAGCACCGCGCTCGCGAGCACATCCGCCGAGGCGAAAGCGGCCTCCAGGGCGATCGGATCGATGCTCTCGGCGCCGACCACGCGGGCGAGGGCGGCGCGGCAGCGCTCGACGTACGCCCCCACCGACTCCTGCCGTATCCGCGCGAGCACGGGCGTGCCGTGGAGGGCGGCGACCACTCCCGCCATCTCCACGCCTTCGGCACGGGCGCAGGCGACATAGCTCGTGGCGATGACGTCCACGACTCCTTCGATGTCGGGTCGAGCGTTCGCCAGCGCGGTCTCGAGCGACGCATCCTGGCGCTCGTCGAACTGTCGGTACAACGCGGCGAAGAGCCCCGATCGGTCACCGAAGTGCTCGTAGACGACGGGCTTCGTGATGCCCGCCCGGTCCGCGAGCGCGCCGAGGGTCAGCGCGTCTGCGCCCTCGGCACGGATCATCTCCCGTGCGACACTCAGCAGCTGCGCGCGACGGTCGGCCTTCGACAGTCGCGGTCGCGCACCCTCTTTCACCTTCGTCATCTCGCCCCTCGCGACCCATACTTACGATGAGTAAGTTACGGTTGGTAGGTACCAATCCTACCCCGTGCCATCGGCACCATCCACGATCCGAGGAGAGACATGACCGCCGACCTCCGGCCCACCACCCACTGGGTCTACGCGCACCCGCAGTCGGGCTCCCTGAACCGGCAACTGTTCGAGGCAGGGGTCGAGGCGCTCACGCCGCGCTACGACGTGCAGACCTCGGATCTGTACGCCCAGGGCTTCGACCCGCTGCTGGCGCAGCGCGACGTCGGCGGGCGCGAGGGGAGCCTCGTCGACCTGATGGGCGAGGTCCACGAGAGCGGGCTCGTTCCCGACGATGTGCGCCTCGAACAGCGGAAGCTCGAGGCCGCCGAACTGCTCGTGTTCCAGTTCCCGCTCTGGTGGTACGGCGCACCGGCGATCCTCAAAGGCTGGTTCGATCGGGTGTTCACCAACGGCTTCGCCTACGGCGGCGTCGACACGGAAACGGGGCTGCCGCTCCGCTACGGCGAGGGCGGACTGAAGGGCAAGCGGGCGCTCATCATCGTGACGGCGGGCGAGGATGCGCGGAGCATCGGTCCCCGGGGCGTCAGCGGTGACATCGATGCCCTGCTGTTCCCGATCACGCACGGCACGCTCTGGTACACGGGGATCGAATCACTCGATCTGCACGTCGTCCACGACGCCGACGCCCTCGATGCCGCGGCTGTCGCTTCGGAACGCGACCGGCTGACCACCCGGCTCGCGGGCATCCACGACGAAGTGCCGTCTCGGCCATACCGCGCCCTGCGCGACGGTGAGTATCGGGGCACGCGAGCGTTGCGCGCCGACATCCTCCCCGGACGAACCGATCTCGACATCCACCGCATCGACCGCGCGGGCGTCGCGAACGGCACCCGCTAGGAGAGTACGACGTTCGGCGCGGGCGGGGTCGGATTCCTCGAGCGATACGCTCGCGGGTATGGGCTTCTCGGTGCTGGGTCTCGCGCTCAGCCTCGCCATCTTCGCTCCGAGCCTGTCACTCATCTGGTTTCCGCCCCGTCCTGCATTGCCGACCGGCGCGGTGCCTCGTCCGCTGACGGTGCTGGAACGTGCGGGGCAGGCGCTCTGCGTGACGGTTCCCGCCATCACGGTGGGTGCATCCGTGGGGTGGTGGTGGTTCCCGCTCGTCGCCGTGCTCGTGCTCGCCTACTGGGCGTTGTGGGTGCGATTCCTCGTCACAGGGCGTCGCCTTGAGGCGCTCTTCGGCCCCGTCTGGGGCGTGCCGGTGCCCATGGCGCTGCTCCCCGTCGCCGCGTTCCTCGCCGGCGCGGCGTGGCTGGAGAACCCCTGGGCGGCGATTGCCGCGGCGGTGCTCGCCGCCGGGCACATCCCCAGCTCGCTGATCACGGCAAGAGCTCGATAGCCCGGCCGGCGGCCGGAGACCCCGGAGAGCTCAGGTTCTACGGCCGGGGCACCGCCACCCGCAGCGCGTCGGCGGCGGCATCCATCGTGTCGGCATTGAGCGAGAAGTACGCCCACTTGCCCCGCTGCTCGCGGGTGACGAGGCCGGCGTCCGCGAGGAGCTTCATGTGGTGCGAGACGGTGCCCTGCGAGAGGCCGACGGGCTCGGTCAGGTCACAGATGCACGCCTCGCCGCCGGCACCGGCGGCGATGAGGGACAGCAGCCGGACGCGCGTCGGATCGCCGAGCGCCTTGAAGACCCGCGCGACGCGCTCCGCATCCTCGACGGTCGGCGCGGCCGTGACACGCGGCACACAGCAGGCGGTCGCTTCGATGGTCGTCGGCAGGCTCATGAGTCCATCCTCCCACGTATTGACAAACTTCGATAGATCGACGACAGTCGTCATATTGAAGATTCTCGATCTGAGGAGATGTGATGTCCGAGCTTCCCGTCGTCGTCATCGGAGCAGGCCCGCAGGGTCTCGCCGCAGCCGCGCACCTCGTCGAACGCGACGAGAACGTGATCGTCGTCGAGCGCGGGAACGGCCCCGCGTCCGCCGTCTCCGAGTGGGGGCACGTGCGCCTGTTCTCGGCCTGGCCGGAACTCACCGACGCTGCTGCTCGCCGCCTGCTCGAGCCCACGGGGTGGACGGCACCGGCGAACGGCTATCCGACCGGCGCGGAGTGGATTCGCGACTACCTGGCACCGCTCGCGGATGCTCTGGGCGAGCGGGTCCGCTACGCGACGACCGTGACCGGCATCGCCCGGCAGGGGCGGGACAGGGTCGTCGACGGGGGACGCAAGAGCCAGCCGTTCGTGGTGCACACCGTCGATGGGGAGGGGCGCGAAGCCCGCCTCCTCGCCCGCGCCGTCGTCGACGCGAGCGGCACCTGGGATCTTCCGAACCCTGCGGGGGCGGACGGATTCCCGGCAGTCGGCGAGGCCGCAGCGTCGGACCGGATCTCGTACCGCATCCCGGCCGACGTGTCAGAGCTCTCGGGCCGACATGTGGTCGTCGTCGGAGCCGGGCACTCCGCCACGCACGCCGTGCTGCGCCTGAGCGAGTTGGCACGACGCGCTCCGGGAACGCGCGTGACCTGGCTGCTGCGCCGAGGAAGCGCCGCCAACGTCTTCGGTGGCGGGATCGGGGACGAGCTTCCCGAGCGCGCCGCACTCGGCTCCCGCGCCCGGAAGGTCATCGACGAGGGGGTCGTGGAGTTGGTGACAGGGTTCCGCGTCGCCGAGTTCCGGCAAGGCGGCGACGGGCTGACGATCGTCGCGGAAGACGGCCGGGAGGTTACCGACGTCGCACACGTGTTCGCCCTCACCGGCTTCCGCCCCGACACCGGCATGCTGCGAGAGCTGCGGATCGACCTCGACACCGCACTCGAAGCGGTCGCGGGCATCGCCTCCGAGATCGACCCGAACATCCACTCCTGCGGCTCCGTGGGCGCGACAGGGGCGAGGGAGCTCGCCCAGCCCGAACCCGGGTTCTTCATCGTCGGCGCGAAGTCCTACGGGCGCGCCCCGACCTTCCTCGCACTGACCGGATACGAGCAGGTCCGCAGCGTCGCCGCACACCTCGTGGGCGATCACGAGGCCGCGGGCCGCAACGAGCTGACCCTGCCGGACACCGGCGTGTGCGGTGGAGCCGGCGGATTCGACGACTCGGCCGGCAGCTGCTGCGCTGCTCCGGCGACGCTGCAGATCGGCGCGCGCCCGGTCGCCGTGGGCTGATCGGCGCTTCCTGAGGAGCCGCACGCCCGCTCCTTCTCGTACACCTCAGCTGCTCTTCACCTCGTCGTCAGAACCCGCGAGCCGCCGGTAGCGGCGGTTGCGGGCCCCGAGGAGCACGGACGCTCCGACGGCCGCGATGACGGAAGCGGTCAGGATGGCGACCTTGGCATGGTCGTGGTGCTCGCTCGTGACGGCGAAGCTCAGCTCAGCGACCAGAAGCGACACCGTGAATCCGATGCCGGCGAGGAGGCCGACGCCGATGATGTCGATCCATCTCAGGGACGGGTCGAGGTTGATGCGGCGGATCCTGGTGATGATCCAGGTCGCCGCGGTGATGCCGAGCGGCTTCCCGATCACCAGGGCGAGGACGATGCCGACCACCACGGGGTCTGCGAAAGCCGACACGAATCCCTCCCCGCCGCCGATCGCCACACCCGCCGAGAAGAACGCGAAGACAGGCACCGCGAAACCGGCCGACAGCGGGCGGAACCGATGCTCGAAGCCCTCGGCGAGCCCGGGACCGGCGTCCGGTCCGCGGTCGGCCTTCTTGTGGAGCACGGGGATCATGAAGCCGAGCAGCACACCGGCGATCGTGGCGTGGATGCCCGAGGCATGGACGAGAGCCCAGGCGACCACGCCGATGGGCAGCAGGATCAGCCACGCGGCGGTCGGGCGCAGATGGAAGAAGTCGCGGTACCGCTGCGCGATCACGCCGTACACCGCGATCGCGATGAACGCGAGCACCAGCGGCAGGATCTCGATCGTCTC
>NZ_JBLVOH010000129.1:7942-11604 GCF_053543675.1 Microbacterium umsixpiens | reverse complement strand
GTCTCCGTGTAGAACAACGCGATGATGCCGATGGCGATGAGGTCGTCGACGACGGCCAGGGTGAGCAGGAAGATCCGCAGCGCGCTCGGGAGGTGCGATCCGATGAGGGCGAGCACGGCCACGGCGAATGCGATGTCGGTCGCGGTCGGGATCGCCCACCCGTGGGATTCCTCGGCAGACCCGGCCACCACAGCCAGGTAGATCACGGCGGGGACGATCACGCCACCGACGGCCGCCACGATCGGGACGACGGCCGTGCTGAACTTGCGCAGGTCCCCCGCGACGAACTCCCGCTTGAGCTCGAGGCCGACGAGGAAGAAGAAGATGGCGAGCAGCCCGTCTGCGGCCCAGGCGCCGAGACTCAGGCGCAGGTGCCAGGGCTCGTATCCGATCTCGAAGTCCCGCAGCGCGAAGTACGACTCCGCCCAGGGCGAGTTCGCCCACAACAGGGCGATCGCCGCGAGCGAGACGAGGAGGATTCCCCCGACGGCCTCCTTGCGGAGGATCGCGCCGATGCGGCGCGACTCAGCGCGCGAGGCGGAGGGGAAGACGGAGCGGACTCTGGCGAGACGCGAGGAAGGCTTGTCCATGAGGGAGCTTTCGGGTCGACGAGCGGGCATTCGTCGACCAGGCTTCCCGACACTCCGCTTCCCAGTTTAGCCGGACCGCTCTCCGCCTCCCCTGGGAGTGGTCGCCGACACCGTTCGCTCCGAAGGTGACGAGCAGGTGAACACTCTCTCGCAGAGTTGTGCCGTATATCGAGATCCGTCAATATAGACACATGTCGAATCAAGGCCCCTCGTGAGCACCGCGACCGCACCCGTCACCACCACGCCGGCCACGCGCCGCCTGTCCACCCTCGACCGGTGGCTGCCGCTGTGGATCGGCCTCGCCATGGTCGGCGGCATCCTCATCGGCCGCTTCATCCCCGGCGTCTCCGACCTGCTCGCCCGCCTCGAGGTCGGTGGAATCTCGATCCCCATCGCCCTCGGCCTACTGGTGATGATGTACCCGGTTCTCGCCAAGGTCCGCTACGACAAGGTCGCCGCCGTCACCGGAGACAAGAAGCTGCTCATCTCCTCTCTGGTGCTCAACTGGCTCGTCGGCCCGGCGCTCATGTTCGTCCTCGCCTGGGCGCTCCTCCCCGACCTGCCCGAGTACCGCACCGGTCTCATCATCGTCGGGCTCGCCCGCTGCATCGCCATGGTCGTCATCTGGAACGACCTCGCCTGCGGCGACCGTGAGGCGGCTGCCGTGCTCGTCGCCATCAACTCGGTGTTCCAGGTCGTCGCGTTCTCACTCCTCGGCTGGTTCTACCTGACCGTCCTCCCCGGCTGGCTCGGACTCGACTCGCAAGGCTTGGACATCTCGATCGGCCAGATCGCGTTGAACGTGCTGATCTTCCTCGGCATCCCCCTCGTCGCCGGCTTCGCCTCCCGATTCCTCGGCGAGCGCGCGAAGGGACGCGACTGGTACGAAGACCGCTTCCTCCCGAAGCTCGGCCCCTGGGCCCTCTACGGCCTGCTGTTCACCATCGTGCTGCTGTTCGCGCTCCAGGGCGAACAGGTCACGAGCCGCCCGTGGGACGTCGCGCGGATCGCACTGCCACTGCTGGCGTACTTCGCGATCATGTGGTTCATCGGACTCTTCACCGGCAAGGCGCTGGGGCTCGGTTACGCCCGCTCGACGACGTTGGCCTTCACCGCCGCCGGCAACAACTTCGAACTCGCCATCGCCGTCGCCATCGGCACGTTCGGCGCGACATCCGGCCAGGCTCTCGCGGGGGTCGTCGGTCCTCTCATCGAAGTACCTGTTCTCGTCGGACTCGTCTACGTCTCGCTCTGGGCAGCCCGCCGCTGGTTCCACACCGATCCATTCACCGCCGAGAGGATGCCGTCATGAACGTCACGCTGACGACCGCAGCTGACACCTGCAGCCCCGTCGCCACCCACGCCATCGGGTTGGAGGCAGCCTCGACGGTGGCAGCAACGCTGAAGGCGCTGTCGGATCCGCTGCGACTGCGGATGCTGTCCGCCATCGCCTCCGACCCGCGCGGCGAGTCGTGCGTCTGCGACCTGGCCGAGCTCGCCGACGTCTCCCAGCCCACGGTCTCCCACCACCTCAAGGTGCTGAAGGACGTCGACGTCCTCACCTCGGAGCGCCGGGGAACCTGGGTCTGGTATCGGATCAACCCGACGCGGCGCAGCGCCGTCACCGCGCTGCTCGATTCGTTCGCACCCGCCTCGGTCGCACCGTGGAGCGCCTCCGCCGACGACGATCAGCGCCGGCCCGACTTCGACGCCCGGGTGACCCGTCTCGCCGAGGAACTCGCGGCAGAGGTTCCCGAGTTGGATCCCGACGTCGTGCTCACGACCGTCCGCGAGTCGTACACCGCACTCGCGCGGAGTGCCCGGGTGACGTCGTCGCTCGTGCCGCTCACCGAGCGCTTCGCCCGCCAGCGCCTCGCCGACCTGACCCGCGACCGCGATGCGTCCGTGCCGCAGGTGCTGTTCGTCTGCGTCGCCAACGCCGGGCGTTCGCAGCTCGCCGCCGCGCTCGTCAACAAGCTCGCCGCAGGCAGGGTCGTCGCACGCTCGGCGGGGTCCGCACCCGGCGACGTCATCCACCCGCACGTCCGCTCGCTGCTCGCCGAGATCGAGGGCGACGCGGCCGCCGAGCGCTTCCCGAAGCCGCTCACCGACGACGCCGTCCGCGCCGCCGACGTCGTCATCACGATGGGCTGCGGCGACGTCTGTCCCGTCATCCCCGGCGTCCGCTACGACGACTGGGCGGTCGGCGACCCCGCCCTCGCCTCACGCGAAGGCGTCGAGGCCATCCGCGACGACATCGCCGGGCGCGTACACGCGCTCGTCGACGACCTTCTCCCCGACCACACCTCTCCGAAGGAGCAGCCATGACCGACACGACCACCAAGCCCTCCGTCCTCTTCGTCTGCGTGCACAACGCCGGACGCTCGCAGATGGCCGCAGGTTTCCTCCGCGACATCGCCGGCGACCGCATCGAAGTCCGCTCCGCCGGCTCGATGCCCGCCGATCAGATCAACCCGACCGCCGTCGCGGCGATGGGCGAGCTCGGCATCGACATCACCGCCGAACAGCCCAAGGTGCTGACCACCGAGGCCGTGCAGGCCTCCGACGTCGTCATCACCATGGGCTGCGGCGACGCGTGCCCGTTCTTCCCCGGCAAGCGCTACGAGGACTGGAAGCTCGACGACCCGGCCGGCCAGGGCATCGACGCGGTCCGGCCGATCCGCGACGAGATCCGCGCGCGCATCGAGCAGCTGGTGAGCGAACTGGTCTGAGGATCCCCCGCGGCACCCCCTGCTTCACCGCCGTTGCCGCCCCGGCACGACTCGGGGCACGAGCCGCACGAAGACCACCATGGCGATCAGCTCGACGAGCGTCTGCGTCACGACGGCGAGCGGTGCGAGCGCGAAACCCGCCGGCAGCGCGAGGGCGAGCGGAAGCACGACCAGCGAGTTGCGGGTGGCACCCGAGAACACGACAGCGCGTGTACGGGCGACGTCGAGGCGCGCTGTTCTGCCGGCGACGACGCCGACCGGGATCATGATCGCGGCGAAGGCGGCGTAGAGGGGAATCGTCGCGAGCAGTGCCGGGAGCTGTCGGCTGACGCCGGCGATC
>NZ_JBLVOH010000129.1:4094-7922 GCF_053543675.1 Microbacterium umsixpiens | reverse complement strand
ACGCGACGACGACCGCGAGCGTGAGCATCATCAGCGGCACCATCGCGCTCTGGGCCGCGTCGCTCAGAGCTCGCCCCGCGCGCGTGCGCGACGCCGCGTACTGGGTGAGGCCTGCAGCCGCGAGGGGCAGCACGATCAGCAGGAGGAACGCGTCGAGGAACGGGGCGAGGTCGACGACGTCGATCAACTCGGGGCCGACGAAGAGCCACAGATACAGGGGCAACAGCAGCATCTGACCCAGCATCAGGATCGGCGCAGCCGCGAGCAGCCGCTCCTTCGCCCCTCCGGCGAGCCCGGTGAACACGATCACGTAATCAACGCACGGCGTCAGCAGGACGAGCAGCACGCCGATCAGCAGCGCCTGATCGTGGGCGACGAAACGGGACAGGCCGAACACGATCACGGGCACGATCACGAAGTTCACGACCAGCAGCACGGCGAGGAATCGGACGTCGCGGAATGCGCGTCCGATCGACGAGAACGGGACGCCGAGGAACGTCGCGTACAGCAGCAGCCCGAGGACGGGGGTGATCGCGAGCTCCAGCGGATGCGCGACGGCGGGCGCCCGGAGGCCCACGACGACACCGATCACGATCGCCGCGAGATAGAGGACGATCTGGTGTCGCTCCCCCCAGGCGACGATTACGCTCACGCCCCCAGCATGCCGGGCGATCGGGAGCCGCGCGAATCGGATGCCGGGGAAAGGTCAGACCCGCTCGCGGATCGCCGTGACCTCGTCCGCACTCTGACCCGCGCACTCGCGGCCCCGTCCCACATTCATTCACCTGAATCCATCACCGATATTCAGGCGTAGGCTGGAGAGAAGGACGGACCGTCCGAGAAGATCTCCCGGCCCCGTGCCCGCCCGGAAGTGGAGTCCCTCGTGGCTCAGTACGACGTCTCGAACCGCTCGGCGATCGTGACGGGAGCAGGCAGCGGAATCGGCCGCTCCACCGCTCTCCTGCTGGCGAAGAACGGCGCATCGGTCGTGGTCAACGACCTGAACGCCGAGCACGCGAACGCGGTCGTCGAAGAGATCCGCGCGGCCGGCGGCATCGCCGAGGCCTCGATCGGCGATGCGACGGATGCGGCGTGGATCGCCTCTTCGGTAGAACTCGCGAACTCCCTCGCCCCGCTGCGCATCGGTGTCAACAACGCCGGCATCGGCGGCGCATCCGCTCCCACCGCGGAGTACGAGGACGAGGCCTGGGACAAGGTCATCGCCATCAACCTCAACGCGGTGTTCCGCAACATGAAGGCGCAGATCCCGTCGATCCTCGCGAACGGCGGCGGATCGGTCGTGAACATCGCGTCGATCCTGGGCAGCGTCGGCTTCGCCGGATCCCCCGCCTACGTCACGGCCAAGCACGGCGTGGTCGGCATGACCAAGTCGGCCGCGCTCGAGTACTCGGCGCAGGGCGTGCGCGTGAACTCGGTGGGCCCCGGCTTCATCGACACCCCGCTGCTGGCGAACATGGGCGACGAGGCGAAGGACTTCCTGGTCTCGAAGCACCCGATCGGACGCCTGGGCCAGGCCGACGAGGTCGCGAACCTCATCGTGTTCCTCGCCAGCGACGCCGCGAGCTTCGTCACCGGCAGCTACCACCTGGTCGACGGCGGATACACCGCGCTCTGATCGAATGGCATCCGGTCCCGGGACCCGATTCCCGGTGACCGGATGCCATCCACAGCGACGTACCCCCCGAAACGTCGCTGTGCACCTCCCGCCCGCGGGCCGCACCGCTTTGCCCAGGATGCGCCGGCGAGGGAGGCGAGTCTGCAGTCAGGCGACCGCGTGCATGGTCGGGAGCGCGGACCACAGCGGCGCGAAGTCGATGTCTGTGAGGTCCAGCCCCCCGGCCGTGCTCGCCGCGGCCATCATCTTGACCAGCATCGGCCGCTCGAGCTCGACGTCCTCATCGAGCGTGAAGCGCACCGGGATCGACGCGTGCATCCACAGCGTCTCGGTGGCCGCACCCGCCGTGCGCAGCGTGAGCGGAAACGACTCGCCGCGGCGCAGCTTGGTGACGGTGACGAGCCTCAGGTGCGCGAGCACCCGATCGTCCACCTCCACGATCTGCGAATCACCGGCGTAGCTGAGCTGACCCATGGCACCCCCTCGAGAACTATCTTCATCAATTAGATTACTAGTTTAACTAGCTAAATGGTAGTCGAGGGTTTTGAGACCTCGCTCCGGGAGGTGACGCGTCCGAGGCCGGCGCTAGTTCGGAGAGGATTCGGCGAGGTCGGAGACTTCCTCCGTGAGGCGCCGAAGGAAGCGGGAGATCGCGGCGAGCTGCTCCGCCGTGAACTCGCTCTCGATGTCGGCGACCCGACGGGAGATCTCGTCCGCGGGGGAATGCAGATCACGCAACGACGGGCGGAGGATCTTCGACCGTGCGTCATCCGGGTGCACGGAGACGACGATGTGCCCGCGTGCGGTGAGCCGGCGGATCAAGGCGGTGACCGCTGCGGTGCTCACCCCCAGATGCTGGGCGAGATCGCCGGGCGTGATCGGCCGGTCAAGGGGCGCATCCGCGATGAAGCCCATGGCAGCACGGTCGGTCTCATTGGGCTGACGCTCGGCCGCGAGACGGCGTCCGAGCCTGGCGTCGACGCGGCGCAGAGCCTCGACTTCGCGCGCGAGTTCCCGCGTCGCGATCTCCAGCTTCGCCCCCATCACACCCTCGCCTTCCCCTGGCGGCCCATGTTACCTCGATCGCCTGATTACCGGTTCGTCTAGCGAAATCGGTCGATCATCAGGGGCTTCCGACGATGAGAGGATGGAATCACGACGAGAAGGGACGTCATGGTCGAGCCCATAGACCTCACGGACGAGCGGTACATCGGCTTCGCCGACCTGCTCGATCACCTCCACGCGCAGTTCCCCACCGTCGCCCGGGATCGCATCGCGCGCATCATCGAGGCCGAGAACGACGCCATCACCGGCGGCTTCCTCCTCGTCGTCCCCGCCGAGGTGGCGACCGGCGCGATCGAGATGCTCGAACTCAGCACGGCACGCACCCTCGACGACGGAGAGGGGGTGGCGTGATGGCCGAACCTCAGGACCACGCCCGCTCCGGATACTGGTACCCCGACGGCGAGAGCACGAGCACCATCGACGTGCTGAACATGCTGCGCCGCTACCGCGCAGCGGAGACCGCGATGCGTGAGCGCACTCGCATCTCCATGGGCATGAACGAGACCGACCTCATGGCCCTGCGATTCCTCCTGCGGGAGCAGCGGGCCGGCAGGATCGTGCGCGCGATCGACATCGCCCGGATGCTCAACATCTCGACCGCATCGACCACGACGCTCATCGACCGCCTCGAGAAGGGCGGTCATGTCCGCCGTGAGGCGCACCCCACCGACCGCCGGGCAGGGGTCGTCGTCCCGACCGTCAGCAGCGATGAAGAGGTGCGCGCCACGCTGGGGGCGATGCACCACCGCATGCTCACGCTCGTCGACGAGCTCTCCGACCAGGAGCGGGCCGTCGTCACCCGGTTCCTCGCCGGGATGACGGCTGCGATCGAAGAGGCATCCGACCTCGACGAGGAGCTGCGCGACGTGATCCGCGACCAGGCGGGGCCCGAAGCGGAGTGAAGGCCTACAGGCCTTCCGCGATCTCCTTGATCGCGGCGAGGCGGCGGTCCCACTCGCGTCCGATCACGTCGAGCTTCGCCGCGGTGGCGGAGAGCTCGGCGCCGACGACGCGGAAGCGCACCTCCCGTCCGACGCGCACGGACTCGACCAGGCCGACCTCCTGCAGGACGGCGAGGTGCTTCGCGATCGCCTGCCGCGACACCGGAAGGCGCCCGGCGAGGGCGG
>NZ_JBLVOH010000129.1:0-4074 GCF_053543675.1 Microbacterium umsixpiens | reverse complement strand
GCCGAGAGCCGTCAGGATGCTCCAGCGCGTCTCGTCCGCGAGCGCCGCGAACATGGGCAGCAGCGTCTCTGTGGTCACGCTTCGCCTTCCACCAGGGCCACCATCTTGTCGAGCTCCAGGTCCCAGCCGGTACGGTGCGACTCGAGGTTGCCGCGCGGGTCGGACGTGCGCTCGAAGCCGCTCTCGACGACCGTCAGGCGCGTGCCGCCGTCGGCCTCTTCGAGCGTGAAGGTGAAGACGGTCGAGGTCGACTCGTCGATGCTGTCGGGGAGCTTCCCGAGGGCGTCGTCGTTGTTCCAGCGGTACGTGATGCGCCGCGGCTCGTCGTACTCGTCGACCCGCAGCGGGATCACGTCGTAGTCGGGGAACGTCATCGTGCCGGTCGCGCCGACGCCGGTGCCGTCGAGCACGGTGCGCCCGAACCAGCGGGAGATGTGCTCGGGTTCGGCGACGGCTCGCCACACCTTCTCGACGGGGGCCGCGATCTGGATGCTGCGCCGGACGGAGAAGGTCTCCTCATCGACGACGGATGCCTCGTTGTGGGTCATGTTCACCATGATGGATCCTTTCGGAGTCTCGCGCTGGCCCGGTCGACCAACTGCAACTCCAGAGTTGCACACTGGTGTCGGTTGCGCAACCCCCGAGTTGCAGTTTTCCGGCCACGGCATCCGCTCCCGCGCTCCGACCCACCTCCGTCCCGCGTCACTTGCAGGACCGATTCACGGATGCAGGATGAAACGCCGCGGATCCGTCCTGCATCCGTGCATCCGTCCGACATCTGCACGCGAGTCGGGACCGGGACTGGACGAATGCCGGAAAACGGATGCCGGGACTACCCCCGCGGGCGGCGCTTCTCCAGGAATCCGGCGAGCAGCACGGCGACGAGGGCGGCGACCGGGGCGACGAGCAGCCCGGCACGCAGGCTCTCCGTCTCGGCGATGTACCCCACGAACGGGGGCGACAGCAGGAACCCGAGGCGCAGCAGCCACGACACGACGGTGAGCCCGACGCCCGCCCGCAGCCCCGGCAGCTCGTCGGCGGCATGCATCGCCGCGGGAATGAGGGTCGCGATGCCGAAGCCGACGGCCGCGAACCCGAGGATCGTGCCCGGGACGGTCGGGAAGGCGAGCGCGAGCGTCATGCCCACCGCCGCGATGATGCCGCCCACTCGCGCGACCCAGCGCTGCCCGAACCGGTCGGTGAGCGGGTCGCCGAGCATCCGGCCGATGAACTGCGCGCCGACCAGGGCGATGAAGCCGAGCGGGGCGATCGCCGCCGCGGCCCCGAGTGAGTCGGCGAGATACAGGGTCGCCCAGGAGTTGCCGGCATCCTCGGCGACGGCTCCGGCCATCGCGATGAGGGTGAGCGCGATGATCGCGATAACGGTGCGCGGGGTCACGTGGCGACGCAGTGCCCCCGTCACCTCGGCCGGGGCGGCGACGGCATCCGGCTCGGTCTCGTCGTCGCGGCCGGGGAGGCAGAATCGTAGGGCCACGAGGGCGACGGTCGCGAACACGGCGGTCGAGATGCCGAGGTGCACACCCAGCGGCAGCTGCAGGGCGATCGCGACGGCGGCCATCGCCCCACCGATCACGGCGCCGATCGACCAGATCGCGTGGAATCCGTTGATGATCGAGCGTCCGTAGCGCCGCTGCACGCGGAGGCCGTGGGCGTTCTGCGCGACATCCGTGATGGCGTCGGATGCTCCGCCGAGGAACAGCGCGACGGCGAACAGCACCCCCGAAGGGGCGAGGGCGGCGGAGAGCAGGCCGATGCTGGTGAGCACGGTGCCGATCACGGCGATGCGCGCCGAGCCGAACCGGCGGATCAGCACCGCGGCCAGGAGCCCCGCGGCGATGGCACCCGCAGGGAACGCGGCGATCGCGAAGCCGTAGCCGAGGTTGTCGAGTCCGAGTCCGGCCTTGATCTCCGGGTAGCGCGGCAGGATGTTCGCGAACAGCGCCCCGTTGGTCAGGAACAGGGCGGAGACGGCGATGCGGGCGCGCCGGGACGCCCGGTCCGGAGCCGTTCGTCGAATCGATTCGATTGAAGCCATGTCTACGATCGTAACGGCCCGGCGCGTACTCCCTATCCGCACAGACTCGTCGCCACAACCCCGTACCCGCCACCCCCTGCCCGTCGTACGCTCGACCCATGGCCCCACTCACCCAGCCCACTGGCGACGAAGAGGCGCTGCGCGCCCTCCCCCGCGACGACGGATCGGCGCCGCGCGCGCTCGTGCTCGGCGCGACCGGATACGTCGGTGGGCGACTCACCCCGCGGCTGCTCAACGCCGGATATCGCGTGCGGGTGCTGGCACGCGATGCCGCGCGCGCGGCATCCTTCCCCTGGGGTCCCGACTGCGAGATCGTCGAAGGATCGGCCGACGACGCGGATGCTGTCGCCGCAGCCATGGACGACGTCGACGTCGTGTACTACCTGATCCACTCGATGACCGCCGGCAAGGGGTTCGAGGAGAGCGACGAGCGCGCGGCGACGACGGTGGCCGAGGCCGCGGCCCACGCGGGTGTGCGGCGCATCGTCTACCTCGGCGGACTGCATCCGGGCGACGTGAAGCTGTCACCCCATCTGCGCTCCCGCGTGCGTGTCGGCGAGATCTTCCTGCAGTCCGGCGTGCCGACGCTCGTGCTGCAGGCGGGGGTCGTGATCGGGTCGGGGTCGGCGTCGTTCGAGATGATCCGTCACCTCACCGACGTGCTGCCGTACATGCCGGCGCCGAAGTGGGTGCGCAACCGCATCCAGCCGATCGCCGTGCGCGACGTGCTGCACTACCTGCTCGGCGCCGCCCGAGTCGACGCCGACGTGAACCGCGCGGTCGACATCGGCGGACCCGACGTGCTGCGCTACGGACAGATGATGAACGGCTACGCGGTCGAGGCCGGTCTGCCCCAGCGTGCGATCGCCGCGCTGCCCGTGCTGACTCCCGGTCTCGCCTCGCACTGGGTCAACCTCGTGACGCCGGTTCCCCGCTCGATCGCCCGCCCGCTCGTGGCGTCGCTGCAGAACGAGTGCATCATGAAGGACCACGCGGTCGACGAGCTGATCCCGCAGCCGGAGGGCGGCCTGACACCGTATCGACGAGCCGTCGACCTGGCGCTCGGGCGGGTCGACGCCGACGCGATCGAGACGAGCTGGCAGGATTCCGAGGTCTCGGGCGCCCCCAGCGACCCGCTGCCGAGCGACCCGGACTGGGCGGGCCGCACGGTCTTCACCGACGCGCGCACGCTCGTCACCTCGGCATCCGTCGACCGGCTGTGGTCCGTGGTGCTGGGCATCGGTGGAACGAACGGCTGGTACTCCTCGCGGTTCCTCTGGGCGGTGCGCGGGCTGATGGACCGCGTGGTCGGCGGGGTGGGCCTGCGCCGCGGTCGCCGTAGTCAGACGGTCGCCCGCGTGGGCGACGCGATCGACTTCTGGCGCGTCGAAGCCGTCGAGGAACCAGGCGCGGCGACCGAGTCGTCGGCGGCGAGCGGTGGGCTGCTGCGGCTCCGTGCCGAGATGAAGGTGCCCGGCGAGGCCTGGCTCGAGCTGCGTGCGCTCCCCGACGCCGCCGGCGCCCGCTACGAGCAGCGGGCGATCTTCTTCCCGCGCGGGCTCAGTGGGCGCCTGTACTGGCTCGCGGTGCTGCCCTTCCACGGGCTGATCTTCGCCAGCATGGCCTCGCGGATCACCGCTGCGGCCGAGAGCGCCTGACGCCGAGAATCACGCCTCCCGCGGTCGCTCCGCATCCGCATCCGCCGCTGCATCCGGCGCCGCATCCGGCGCTGCCGAACCGTCGAGCGCCGCGTCGACCACGGCATCCACCTCGGCGGGCGGGATGATGTCGATCGCCTCGGTGGCCGCCTCGTAGACCTCGGCCAGCGTCTCATCGACGGTCGACTCATCGATCCAGGCGAGGTCGTCCTCCGAGTGGTCGTACTCGACGGGCACGAGCGCGAAGTCGTCGCCGTACTCTTCGAGCCCCGCCATCACGCTGTGGCGCACGGCGGCGCGGGCGTAGCGGTCGCGCAGGATCAGCGGATCGCGCCGCAGATCCTTCATGAACGCGATCAT
>NZ_JBLVOH010000128.1:4136-5897 GCF_053543675.1 Microbacterium umsixpiens | reverse complement strand
CGGAGGCCGTCGCCCGCGCGACGGCGAGCATTCCGGAGTCGCTGTGGAACGCGTTGGAGCAAGCCGGGCACGTCCTGTCACCGGAATCGATCTGAGCGCGGAGGGGACCACATGCGCATCGCCCTGCATTCGATCATCGCCGAGGGCGCGGTCGACGACTACCGAGCCCACCACGCCCGGATCCCCGACGCGTTGCGCGACCTCTTCGGCGTCGCGGGCATCCACGACTGGACGATCTGGCGCTCCGGGCGACACCTCTTCCACCTGGTCGAATGCGACGACTTCGAGGCCGCGATGCGCGTCGTCGAGGCCTCGCCGGTGAACGACGCATGGCAGGCCGACATCGGCCGGTTCGTCGAAGGCTTCCACGGTGCTGATGGCGAGGACGGCTTCACCCCGATCGAGCAGGTGTGGGCGCTGTCGGTGCAGCGCGGCACCGACGCGTGACGCGCGGTCAGGCCGGACGTGTCTCGCTGAAGTCCGGGCGGGTTTCGCCGACGTGGCCGCGGATGAAGAAGATCGTCACGAAGCCGGCGACGACCACCACGATGTTGCCGAGACCGGCGAAGCCCGTGAGCGCGCCCTCCGCCGGGTAGGCGGTCTGCAGGAAGATGCTCGGGTCGGTGCTCGCGTGCAGCAGGATCGGCGCGATGATCGTTCCGGTCACGCGGAGCGCGAGGTACATCAGGATGCCGAAGGCGAAGGTGTAGACCAGCTGGAACCCGGTCGCGAGGAGGTTCTGCCCGTTGAGCAGGTTGCCCGCGTGCAGTCCCGCGAAGAGGGCGGCCGAGACCACGGCCACCACGACCTCGCGGTGGCCCGCCTTGCGTATCAGGTTCACCACCAGGCCGCGAGTGAGCACCTCTTCGGTGAAGCCGATCAGGAGTCCGGCCAGGAGCCACGTCAGCACGACGTCGAAGCCCGCCTTGCCGTAGTCGATCGTCGCGAAGCGGAGGATGTTGAACAGCAGCACCACAACGATGGCGATCCACATCCAGCCTCGGCCGCGGATCGGCTGCCGGCCGAAGACCTCGCGCCACCACCCGACCGAGAGGGTGAAGGCGGCGAGGATGACGGCCCCGACGAGTTCGGGCAGGACGTAGAACACGGCGAGGCCCGCCGCGCTGCTCGGTTCCTGGATGTTCAGCGCGAGCGGAGTGAACGACAGCGAGAGCAGCTGGAAGAGGACGAAGTACGCGGCCGTGAGGAGGAGCGCTCGCCACCATCCGCCCTTTTCCCAGAACCTCTTCCAGAACGTGGCGGTGGGTGCGGGAGAGGTCATGAGGACTCCAGGCGGTGGGGGAGGGCCGGCGTGTTCACGTCAGTTTTGCGCAGGCCGGCGCTGTGCGTCCAGCGGAGGCATCTCGGCGTGTCAGCGAGGAGCGCTCCGACCCGCACCCCGGTTGCGCGTCGGTGGGAGGTGCGGGATCGGGATCGGCCGCGTCGCCCGAGAGGCGTCCTGGAACCTCCGGACGGCGTCGAGCACGTCCTCTGCGGAGCTGTACCGCAGGGCGAGGGGGAGGTCGCGTCGCCACAGGACCTCGAACTCCGTCGGCGCGTCTTCGAAGATCGTGCAGACCACTCGGCGGTGATCGCCCTCCGGGTAGTGCAGATCATGGATCGCCCAGTCGGTGTCGCCGACGCGCGCCAGGGCGAACCTGCGGTCCGGGTCGTGCTCCATCGTTCTCCTGACTGTCCCCACGATGAAGGATGACCGCTCGCTGCGCGGAAAGGGAGGGGCTTGACACCGCCGCGGGGGGG
>NZ_JBLVOH010000128.1:0-4085 GCF_053543675.1 Microbacterium umsixpiens | reverse complement strand
GGCCGCGAGGATGTCAGCGGACCGTCGGTGTGGAACCTGTGGCGGTCGGCCCGGCATCCGCCGTTGCGAGATCGTCCGGATGGGCGATGCCCCGCTGCTCGGCTTCCATGCGCTCCGCTTCCTCACCGCTGATCGCCTCGCCGCGGGCGACGAGTCCGGCCTGATCGGACAGCGGGATCTGCTTGAGGAACAGCGACAGCACGAGTGCGAGTGCGATGAAGGGTACGAGGTACCAGAACACCGGCGCCAGAGCGTCCGCGTACGCAGTGACGATGCCGTCGCGCACCTCGTCGGGGAGGGTGTTCAGCGTCGCGGGGTCGATCGTGGACGCGGCCTGGGACGCGGCATCCGGCGAGGCGCCGGCCCCGGCGAAGACCCCGGTGAGGTTCTCGGTCAGGCGCGTGGTGAAGATCGTGCCGAACACGGCGGTTCCCAGCGACGCGCCCACCTCGCGGAAGTAGTTGTTCGTGCTGGTGGCGGTGCCGAGCTCGCCCGCGGGGACCGCGTTCTGCACGACCAGGACGACGACCTGCATGATGAGGCCGAGCCCGGCGCCGAACACGAACAGGAACGTGCAGATCAACCAGATCGGTGTGGAGGCCGACAGGGTGGTCATCGAGATCATCGCGATGCCGGTGATGATCGTGCCAAGGATCGGATAGATCTTGTACTTGCCGGTCTTGGAGATCGCGATGCCCGAGAAGATCGACGTGCCCATCAGGCCCACCATCATCGGGATCATCAGCAGACCGGATTCCGCCGCCGAGGTGCCGGACGACATCTGCAGGAAGGTCGGCACGAAGCCGATCGCCGCGAACATGCCGATTCCGAGCACCAGACCGATCGCGGTCGCGTTCACGAAGATCGGGTTGCGGAAGAGGCTGAGCGGGATGATCGGGTCCTTGACCCGCGATTCCGTGATGACGAAGGCCGTGGCTGCGACGATCAGGCCGGCGCCCCAGGCCCAGGTGGCCAGCGAATCCCAGCCGAACTCCTTGTCGCCGCCGAAGTCGGTGAAGAAGATCAGGCAGGTGGTCGCGATCGAGAGGAAGATGACGCCGAAGATGTCGATCGGCTTCTCGGCCTTCTTGCTCGGCAGCTTCAGCGCGACCAGAGCGATGATGAACGCGGCGATGCCGACGGGGATGTTGATGTAGAACGCCCACTGCCAGGTCAGGTGGTCGACGAAGTAGCCGCCGAGGAGCGGCCCCGCGACGGCCGACAGGCCGAACACGGCGCCGAGCGGGCCCATGTACTTGCCGCGCTCGTTGGCCGGCACGATGTCGGCGATGATCGCCTGCGACAGGATCATCAGGCCGCCGCCGCCGAGGCCCTGCAGGGCGCGGAAGACGACGAACATCCAGAAGTCGGTGGCGAAGGCGCAGCCGACCGAGGCCAGGGTGAACAGCGCGATGGCGACCAGGAACAGGTTGCGTCGGCCGAGGACGTCACCGAACTTGCCGTAGATCGGCATCACGATGGTCGTGGCGAGCAGGTAGGCGGTGGTGATCCAGACCTGGTGGTCGACGCCGCCGAGCTGCCCGACGATGGTCGGCATGGCGGTCGAGACGATGGTCTGATCGAGGCTGGAGAGCAGCATGCCCGCGATGAGGGCGCTGAAGATGATCCAGATGCGGCGCTTCGTGAGCAGGAAGGGCGCATCCTTCGTGGCGGTGGCGGACATTCAGAGGTCTTTCTGTGACGGTGCGTAGAGCGAGCGGGCGAGGTCGAGACGTCGCGTGATGAGGTCGCTGAACGGCTCGGTGGACTGGTGGTGCAGGAGCTGGTCCATGCTCATCCGCACGAGCGCGCCGACGGTGTGCACGATCACCTCGGCGCGGAGTTCGGCGTCGGCGTCGTCTCCGGTGCGGCGGACGATCAGCCCCATGTCGCGACGCTCGTTCTTGGCGAGCTGCTCGAACGCGGCCTTGAGCAGACGCGGCTCCTGCTCGATCACGGCGAACATCGCCGGAGCATCCTCGACCGGGTTGAACAGCTCGAAGCGGCGGATCGTCAGCTGAATGAAGTCGTCGAGCAGGTCGCCGTGCTGAGAGGCGAACTCCTCTTCGAGGGCCTCCTGGCGCGAGTCGATGGTGGCGAACCCGAAGACCGCGTTCTCCTTGCTCTCGAAATAGTTGAAGAAGGTGCGTCGGGACACGCCCACCTCGGCGCACAGCTCTTCGATGGTGAAACCCGCGAAGCCCTGCTCCGTCGTCAGTCGGCGGGCGGCATCGGTGAGTGCGCGGGACGTCTCGCGCTTGCGCTGCTCCCGCAATGAATCTGCACTGTCGCTCATGGAGTGCAATATTGCACTCTCTTCCTTGGAGTGCACTGTGAGCGTCGACTCGAGCGGAGACGGAAAAGTTCCGACGAATCTGTGACGTTCTCCGCCCGGCATCCGTCCTAGTGGTGTCGCTGAACGGCGACCCGCGCTCCGCAGGGGGACGGATACACGGATGAAGGAGCTCGAGATGGCGAACGTGACCGGCAGTACTCAGCCCAAGACCCAGATCGTCGCACCGCAGCGGGGGGCTGCTGCGGGCAAGACCACGATCGAGGATGCGGTGGTGGCGAAGATCGCCGGCATCGCCGCTCGCGAGGTCAGCGGCGTCTACGCACTCGGCGGTGGCGCCGCACGCATGGTGGGCGCCATCCGTGAAGCACTGAACACGGCCGATCTCTCGCAGGGGATCAGCGTCGAGGTGGGCGAGACGCAGGTCGCGGTCGACGTGACGATCGTCGCCGAGTACCCGGTCTCGCTGCAGAAGGTGGCGGACGACGTCCGCGCCGCCATTCACCGCGCCATGGTGGAACTGGTGGGCATGGAGGTCGCCGAGGTCAACGTGACCGTCAACGACGTGCACATCCCCTCCGATGACGAGGGCGACGGCACGCAGGAGACGCGAGTCCAGTGACCGCGTCGGTGATCGGAGCGGCGGCCGCGGCTGCTCTCACGCTGACCTGGATCGCCCTCGGCTTCTGGGCGTTCCTGCTCGTGGCCCTGGCGATGCTGGTGGGCGCGGTCGTCGGCCGCATCATCGACGGTCGACTCGACGTGCGCGCGCTCGCCGAGGTCTTCCGCGGCCGGCGCTCCTCCTCATGACGGCCGACCGCTCACCCCTGGCGGAGGCAGGTGCCGTCCTGGGGACGACGACCTTCACCGCCCGCGCGCTGCAACGGCTCGCCGTGGGCATCGCGCACGATGTCGCCCGGGTCTCGGCTCGCGACGTCGGGGTGCAGCTGTCGGACGATCACGGTGCACTGCGGATCGCGGTCACCGTGCCCGTGGCCGTGGCATCGACGCGTCGAACGGACCTGGTCGCCGGTGGGGAGGACCTCCGCACCGGTCTGATCGAGGGCATGCGAGAACTGGCCGGCCGTGAGGTCGGCACCGTGGACGTCCGGTACTCGGGCGTCCACCGGAGTACGGAGAGGAGAGTGCGATGACGAACGAACAGGCGACGTATCGCCGCGTCCTGCGTCGCGAGACGCACACGTCCCGCACGGTCGCGGCGATGGTGGTCGCATCCATCGGTGCCCTGCTCCTGATCGCGCTGCTCGCCGGCGCCGTGTGGTGGCTCGTCGACGGCGGTTTCCGTGACGCGGCAGCGCGCCCGCTCGAGGATATCTCCGTCGGGGTGCAGCAGCCGCCGGTGCTGTTCGCCGTGGGTGGGGTGCTCACGGCTCTCGCCGTGGTGCTCCTCGCGCTCGCACTGCTGCCCGGACGACGGGCACGGCGGGCACGCCTCACCGAACGGACCGCGCTACTCGTGGACGACGGTGTGATCGCCGACTCGATCGCCGCGGCGGTCGCCCGTCGTGCCGGCGTCGAACGCAGCCGGGTGGCCGTCTTCGTGGGCCGGCGCACAGTCGAAGTCCGCATCACTCCGACCAGCGGCGTCTTCGTCCGGGTGGCCGACGCCGAGGACGCAGCGAACGACATCCTCGCGGGGATCGGCTTCTCGGCCACCCCGCGCGTCATCGTCGAACCGAACGGAGTGGTCGCATGAACGCGACGAACCGATTCGTGAACCGCAGCGTGCTCTTCCTCGTGGGTGCGGCGCTTCTGATCGCCGGAGTCGTGG
>NZ_JBLVOH010000127.1:27346-34461 GCF_053543675.1 Microbacterium umsixpiens | reverse complement strand
CGCCCCGCTATCTCCTTCCTTCTGAGCCGGAATTCGACGTCGGTCACCGCCTCGCTGAGAGGCGCGACACGCCCGGGTTTGCAGAAGTGAAATCAGCCGTGGCAGAATAGACAGGTTCGATATTCCGTCGCCGCTGTGCGTGCGCCGGATCACTGCCAGGGCAGTGCATAGACGGCGGTTCCTCATGGGGGCTGCAGGGTTCTAGGCCGCGGGTAGCAGAACACACACCCCGACACCCTTCTCACCGAAGGGTTCGCCGTGCGCGGCGGAGGTCGGGCATCCGGTCGCCTCGCGGCGTCCGGCTGACAGAAGAACAGTGGTGCAGCAGATCGACTCGTGAGAGCCGTTCTCGTGCCGAGGCGCGAACAGCGCCGACGTGCGTCCAATGCCCCAGGGCCACCCGGTCCCGGACGGTATGACGCCTAAAGAGAGAGAGCAGACAATGGCGGGACAGAAGATCCGCATTCGCCTGAAGTCGTATGACCACGAGGTCATCGACACGTCCGCACGCAAGATCGTCGACACCGTGACCCGTGCGGGTGCGACCGTCGTCGGACCCGTGCCCCTTCCGACCGAGAAGAACGTCGTGTGCGTCATCCGGTCGCCGCACAAGTACAAGGACAGCCGCGAGCACTTCGAGATGCGCACCCACAAGCGTCTGATCGACATCGTCGACCCGACGCCCAAGGCCGTCGACTCGCTGATGCGTCTCGACCTGCCTGCCGATGTCAACATCGAGATCAAGCTCTGAGGTCGGACATGGTTGACATCAACTCCAAGATTTCCAAGGGCATGCTGGGCACGAAGCTCGGTATGACCCAGGTCTGGAACGAGAGCGGCAAGCTCGTTCCCGTCACCGTCATCGAGCTCGCCTCGAACGTGGTCACGCAGATCCGTACGCCCGAGAAGGACGGCTACAACGCCGTGCAGATCGCGTACGGCCAGATCGACCCGCGCAAGGTGAACAAGCCCCTCACGGCCCACTTCGAGGCAGCCGGCGTCACGCCGCGTCGTCACGTCACCGAGATCCGCACCGCGGACGCCGGCGACTACAGCCTGGGCCAGGAGCTCACGGTCGACGGCACCTTCGAAGCCGGCCAGCTCGTCGACGTCGTCGGCACGAGCAAGGGCAAGGGCTTCGCCGGTGTCATGAAGCGTCACAACTTCAAGGGCGTCTCGGCTTCGCACGGTTCGCACCGCAACCACCGCAAGCCCGGCTCGATCGGCGCATCGTCGACCCCGAGCCGCGTCTTCAAGGGCATGCGCATGGCCGGCCGTATGGGTGGCGAGCGTGTGACCGTCCTCAACCTCACGGTGCACGCCATCGACATCGAGAAGGGTCTGCTGCTCGTCAAGGGCGCTGTCCCCGGTGCTCGTGGCCGCATCGTCTATGTCCGCAACGCAGTGAAGGGTGCCTGAACATGGCTGACTCCACTCTCGCGCTCGACGTCCTCAAGGCAGACGGCAAGAAGGCAGGCTCCATCGAGCTTCCCGCCGCGCTGTTCGACGCCAAGACGAACATCCCGCTCATCCACCAGGTCGTCGTCGCGCAGCTCGCGGCGGCTCGCCAGGGCACGCACTCGACCAAGCGTCGTGGCGAGGTCTCCGGTGCCGGCCGCAAGCCCTTCAAGCAGAAGGGCACGGGTAACGCCCGTCAGGGTTCCATCCGCGCGCCGCACATGACCGGTGGTGGCATCGTCCACGGGCCGAAGCCGCGTGACTACTCGCAGCGCACGCCCAAGAAGATGATCGCGGCCGCCCTGCTGGGCGCGCTCAGCGACCGCTTCCGTGGCGACCGCATCCACGCCATCGAGTCCTTCGGGATCGACGGCACGCCCTCGACGAAGACCGCGGTGAACTTCCTCACCAACGTCGTCTCGTCGAAGAACGTGCTCGTCGTGATCGAGCGCAACGACGACGTGACGCTGAAGAGCATCCGCAACCTGTCGAACCTGCACGTGCTGACGTTCGACCAGCTCAACGCATACGACGTGCTCGTCTCCGACGACATCGTCTTCACCCAGGCCGCGCTCGAGGGCTTCATCGCCTCCAAGTCCGGCGCCAACCAGGAGGTCTCCGCATGAGCGAGCAGGCATCTGTTCTCCAGACGGCCCTGAACAAGGACCCGCGCGACATCATCCTGAAGCCGGTCGTGTCCGAGAAGAGCTACGGGCTCATCGATGAAGGAAAGTACACCTTCCTCGTCGACCCGCGCGCTTCGAAGACCGAGATCAAGCTCGCCATCGAGAAGATCTTCGGCGTCAAGGTCGCAGGGGTCAACACCCTCAACCGCGTCGGCAAGGCTCGTCGCACCCGCTTCGGCACCGGCAAGCGCAAGGACACCAAGCGCGCCATCGTCACCCTGAAGTCGGGCACCATCGACATCTTCACGGCAATCGGCTGACCCGGGGGATAAGGACAATAATGGCTATTCGCAAGTACAAGCCCACGACCCCGGGCCGTCGCGGCTCGTCGGTGGCTGACTTCGCCGAGATCACTCGATCGACGCCGGAGAAGTCGCTGCTGCGCCCGCTCTCGAAGACCGGTGGTCGCAACAACCAGGGCCGCATCACGACCCGTCACATCGGTGGTGGCCACAAGCGCCAGTACCGCGTCATCGACTTCCGTCGTAACGACAAGGACGGCGTCAACGCCAAGGTCGCTCACATCGAGTACGACCCCAACCGCACCGCGCGCATCGCGCTGCTGCACTACTTCGACGGTGAGAAGCGCTACATCCTCGCTCCGGCGAAGCTGAAGCAGGGCGACATCGTCGAGTCGGGTGCCGGGGCTGACATCAAGCCGGGCAACAACCTCCCGCTGAAGAACATCCCCACGGGTACCGTCATCCACGCGATCGAGCTCCGCCCCGGTGGCGGCGCGAAGATGGCACGTTCGGCCGGTGCATCCGTCCGTCTCGTCGCCAAGGACGGCCCCTACGCCCAGCTGCGTCTCCCCTCGGGCGAGATCCGCAACGTCGATGCGCGCTGCCGCGCGACCATCGGCGAGGTCGGCAACGCCGAGCAGTCGAACATCAACTGGGGCAAGGCCGGCCGCATGCGCTGGAAGGGCGTCCGCCCGACCGTGCGTGGTGTCGCGATGAACCCGGTGGACCACCCGCACGGTGGTGGTGAGGGTAAGACCTCTGGTGGTCGTCACCCCGTCTCCCCGTGGGGCCAGGCTGAGGGTCGTACCCGTCATGCCAACAAGGAAAGCGACAAGTACATCGTGCGTCGTCGTAACGCCGGCAAGAAGCGTAAGTAGGAGTAAGAGAAGATGCCTCGCAGTCTTAAGAAGGGCCCCTTCGTCGACGATCACCTGCTTCGCAAGGTGGTCGTGCAGAACGAAGCCGGCACCAAGAACGTCATCAAGACCTGGTCCCGTCGGTCCATGATCATCCCGGCCATGCTGGGTCACACGATCGCGGTCCACGACGGACGCAAGCACATCCCTGTGTTCGTGTCCGAGACCATGGTCGGTCACAAGCTGGGCGAGTTCGCGCCCACCCGCACCTTCCGCGGCCACGAGAAGGACGACAAGAAGGGGCGGCGCCGCTAATGGTCGAATCGATCGCACGCGTGCGACACATCCGCGTGACCCCTCAGAAGGCTCGTCGTGTCGTCGCGCTCATCAAGGGCAAGCAGGCCCAGGAGGCTCTGGCGATCCTGAAGTTCGCACAGCAGAGCGCCAGCGAGCCGATCTACAAGCTTGTCGCGTCGGCCATGGCCAACGCGCAGGTCAAGGCAGATCGCGACGGCGAGTTCCTCGACGAGAAGGACCTGTACGTGGCCAACGCGTACGTCGACGAGGGCACCACGCTCAAGCGTTTCCAGCCCCGTGCACAGGGTCGCGCTTTCCAGATCAAGAAGCGCACGAGCCACATCACGGTCGTGCTCTCGACGCCTGAGGCAGCTCCGGCCGCCGCGGGCGACAGCAACAAGAAGGCGAGCAAGTAATGGGACAGAAGGTAAACCCGTACGGCTTCCGTCTCGGCATCACGACGGACCACGTCTCGCGTTGGTTCTCTGACTCGACGAAGCCGGGTCAGCGTTACGCCGACTACGTCGCCGAGGACATCAAGATCCGCAACCTGCTCAAGACGCAGCTCGACCGCGCCGGTGTCTCGAACATCGAGATCGAGCGCACCCGTGACCGCGTCCGCGTCGACATCCACACCGCCCGTCCGGGCATCGTGATCGGTCGTCGTGGCGCCGAGGCCGAGCGCATCCGCGGCGACCTCGAGAAGCTCTCGGGCAAGCAGATCCAGCTGAACATCCTCGAGGTCAAGAACCCCGAGGCTGACGCTCAGCTCGTCGCACAGGGCATCGCCGAGCAGCTCTCTGCTCGCGTGGCGTTCCGTCGTGCGATGCGCAAGGGTCTGCAGGGCGCTCAGCGCGCCGGCGCCAAGGGCATCCGCATCCAGGTCTCCGGCCGCCTCGGCGGCGCCGAGATGAGCCGCTCGGAGTTCTACCGCGAAGGTCGTGTGCCGCTGCACACGCTGCGCGCGAACATCGACTACGGCTTCTACGAGGCGAAGACCACCTTCGGCCGCATCGGCGTGAAGGTCTGGATCTACAAGGGCGACCTGACCGCCAAGGAGCTCGCTCGCGAGCAGGCCAACGCACCCAAGGCTCGTCGTGACGACCGTGGTGGCGACCGCCGCCGTGCCCCGCGCAACGAGGCACCTGTCGCAGAAGGAGCGTCGGCATAATGCTCATCCCCCGTAAGGTCAAGTTCCGCAAGCAGCACCACCCGGGTCGCTCGGGCCAGGCAACCGGCGGCACGAAGGTCTCCTTCGGCGAGTACGGCATCCAGGCTCTGACCCCCGCTTACGTGACGAACCGTCAGATCGAGTCCGCTCGTATCGCGATGACCCGTCACATCAAGCGTGGTGGAAAGGTGTGGATCAACATCTACCCCGACCGTCCGCTCACGAAGAAGCCTGCCGAGACCCGCATGGGTTCCGGTAAGGGTTCTCCCGAGTGGTGGGTCGCCAACGTCAAGCCGGGCCGTGTCCTCTTCGAGGTCGCGGGTGTCGACGAGGAGCTCGCTCGCGAAGCTCTGACCCGTGCAATTCACAAGCTGCCGCTCAAGGCACGCATCATCAAGCGCGAGGAGGGCGACGCGTAATGGCGATCGGCACCAAGGAGCTCGCCCCGGCAGAGCTCGATACATTCGAAGACCAGCGCCTCGTTGAGGAGCTGCGCAAGGCCAAGGAGGAGCTGTTCAACCTCCGTTTCCAGTCGGCCACCGGCCAGCTGGAGAGCCACGGCCGCATCCGCGCCGTCAAGCGCGACATCGCGCGCCTCTACACCGTGATCCGCGAACGTGAGCTGGGCATCCGTGCGACGCCCGCTCCGGTCGAGGCTCCGGCCAAGAAGGCGACCAAGTCGAAGGCGAAGAAGGCGGACTCCGCCGACGACGCCGTGAAGGAAGAGGCTGAGTGATGGCCACCAAGAAGGAAGCGACTGTGGAGACGCAGGCCGCAGGACACGAGTCGTCCGAGCACGACGTCCGCGACTCCGCTGCCCGCGGTTACCGCAAGGCACGTCGCGGCTACGTCGTCAGCGACAAGATGGACAAGACCATCGTGGTCGAGGTCGAGGACCGCGTGAAGCACCCGCTTTACGGCAAGGTCATCCGCCGCACCTCGAAGGTCAAGGCGCACGATGAGGCGAACTCCGCCGGCATCGGCGACCTGGTCCTGATCAACGAGACCCGCCCGCTGAGCGCCACGAAGCGCTGGCGTCTGGTGGAGATTCTGGAGAAGGCCAAGTGATTCAGCAGGAATCCCGACTCAAGGTCGCCGACAACACCGGCGCCAAGGAGCTCCTCACGATTCGTGTCCTCGGTGGCTCGAAGCGTCGTTACGCCGGTCTCGGCGACACCATCGTCGCGACCGTCAAGGACGCGATCCCCGGTGGCAACGTGAAGAAGGGCGACGTCGTCAAGGCGGTCATCGTCCGCACCAAGAAGGAGGTCCGTCGTCCGGACGGCTCCTACATCAAGTTCGACGAGAACGCCGCAGTGATCCTGAAGAACGACGGGGAGCCCCGCGGCACCCGTATCTTCGGGCCGGTCGGTCGTGAGCTTCGTGACAAGAAGTTCATGAAGATCGTCTCGCTGGCGCCGGAGGTCATCTAATCATGGCGAAGATCAAGAAGGGTGACCTGGTTCAGGTCATCACCGGTGCCACGCAGGAGCGTGGCGGCGACCGTGGCAAGCAGGGCAAGGTCCTCGACGTCCTCGGTGACAAGAACCGCGTGATCGTCGAAGGCGTGAACTACGTCACCAAGCACACCCGCGTCGGACAGACGCAGCGTGGCACCAAGACCGGAGGCATCGAGACCGTCGAAGCCTCCATCCACATCTCGAACGTCGCACTCGTCGACCCTTCGACCAAGAAGCCGACCAAGGTCGGCCACCGGGTCGAGGAGCAGACCAAGGACGGCGTCAAGCGCACCGTCCGCGTGCGGTACGCGAAGAAGAGCGGTAAGGACCTCTGATGAGCACCGACACTGCCGCGCCGGCTGGCAAGATCCAGCCGCGCCTGAAGCAGAAGTACAACAGCGAGATCAAGAAGGCTCTGCAGGACGAGTTCGGTTACGCGAACGTCATGCAGATCCCCGGACTGGTCAAGGTCGTCGTGAACACCGGTGTCGGCGAGGCAGCTCGCGACAGCAAGGTGATCGATGGTGCGGTCGACGACCTCACCAAGATCACCGGCCAGAAGCCGATCGTCACGAAGGCCCGTAAGTCCATCGCGCAGTTCAAGCTGCGTGAGGGCCAGGCCATCGGCGCGCACGTCACCCTCCGCGGTGACCGCGCGTGGGAGTTCGTGGACCGTCTCGTCTCGCTGGCCCTGCCCCGTATCCGCGACTTCCGCGGTCTCTCGGGCAAGCAGTTCGACGGCAACGGCAACTACACCTTCGGTCTCCAGGAGCAGAGCGTGTTCCACGAGATCGATCAGGACAAGATCGACCGGGTTCGCGGTTTCGACATCACCGTCGTCACCACCGCGAAGACGGATGACGAGGGACGGGCACTGCTCCGTCACCTCGGCTTCCCGTTCCGCTCGGAAGACGCACAGGCGTGACCCTTCGACAGGCTCAGGG
>NZ_JBLVOH010000127.1:20153-27326 GCF_053543675.1 Microbacterium umsixpiens | reverse complement strand
GCTCAGGGACCCATGGGTTGCTGAGCCTGTCGAAGTACTCGCCGACATGCACCTACAATTGAAGATTGCGTGTCATCGCAGGCCGTCTGTCGTGTAACGGCAGCCGGAACCTCATGAACAAAGGAAAACAACAATGACAATGACAGACCCGGTCGCAGATCTGCTGACCCGTCTGCGTAACGCGAACTCGGCGCACCACGATTCCGTGACCCTGCCGTCGAGCAAGCTCAAGACGAACATCGCTCAGATCCTCCAGCAGGAGGGCTACATCGCCGGCTGGGAGACCTCTGACGCTCGCGTCGGACAGAACCTCACGCTGACGCTGAAGTACGGCCCCAACCGTGAGCGCTCGATCGCTGGTATCAAGCGCGTCTCGAAGCCCGGCCTCCGCGTCTACGCGAAGTCCACCGAGCTCCCCACGGTCCTCGGCGGCCTCGGCGTGGCCATCCTGTCCACCTCCTCCGGTCTTCTCACCGACCGTCAGGCTGAGCAGAAGGGCGTGGGCGGAGAAGTTCTCGCCTACGTGTGGTAATTCGAAATGTCGCGTATTGGACGACTTCCCATCGACGTTCCCGCGGGCGTGACCGTTTCGGTCGCAGGCCGCGTGGTCTCGGTGAAGGGCCCCAAGGGTGAGCTCACCCTCACGGTGGCCAACCCCATCGAGGTCGCGGTCGAGGAGAACCAGGTTCTGGTCTCCCGTCCCGACGACGAGCGCGAGTCTCGGTCGCTTCACGGCCTGACCCGCACGCTCATCAACAACAACATCATCGGCGTGACCCAGGGCTACACCAAGGGTCTCGAGGTCGTCGGCACCGGTTACCGCGTGCAGCAGAAGGGGAGCTCGGTCGAGTTCGCCCTCGGCTTCTCGCACCCGGTCCTGATCGACCCGCCCGCCGGCATCACGCTCACGGTCGAGGGCACCACCAAGCTCACCGTCAGCGGGATCGACAAGCAGGCTGTCGGCGAGGCAGCTGCCAACATCCGCAAGATCCGCAAGCCCGAGCCGTACAAGGGCAAGGGTGTGCGCTACGCCGGCGAGAACGTGCGTCGCAAGGCCGGAAAGAGTGGTAAGTAACCATGGCTCTCAAGTCAAAGTCTGACGCCCGCGCGCGTCGTCACGCCCGCCTTCGCAAGAAGGTCGTCGGCACCGAGGTGCGTCCGCGCCTCGTCGTCAACCGCTCGGCCCGCCACGTCTTCGTGCAGCTGGTCGACGACAGCAAGGGTCACACCGTCGCGTCGGCTTCGACGCTCGAGACCGACCTGCGTTCGCTCGAGGGTGACAAGACCGCCAAGGCCCGCAAGGTCGGCGAGCTCCTCGCCGAGCGTGCGAAGGCTGCCGGCGTTTCCGAGGCAGTGTTCGACCGTGGCGGCAACCGCTACGCCGGTCGTGTCGCCGCCATCGCCGACGGCGCCCGCGAAGGGGGTCTGGCACTGTGAGTGACAACAAGGAGAACGAAGTGACCGAAGCGGCAGCTGCCACTTCCGAGACGGCTGCGGGCACCACGCAGGCAGAGCCGGCTCGCGATCAGCGTGATGGCCGCCGCGGTGGCCGCGGTGACCGCAACCAGGGTGGCCGCGACCGCAACTCGCGCGACCGTGGTGACAACCAGTTCCTGGAGCGCGTCGTCACGATCAACCGTGTCTCGAAGGTCGTGAAGGGTGGTCGTCGCTTCAGCTTCACCGCCCTCGTGGTCGTCGGTGACGGCAACGGTCTGGTCGGCGTCGGCTACGGCAAGGCCCGAGAGGTCCCCCTGGCGATCTCGAAGGGTGTCGAAGAGGCCAAGCGCAACTTCTTCCGCGTTCCGCGCGTCGGCAGCACCATCCCGCACCCCGTGCAGGGTGAGGCCGCCGCAGGTGTGGTCCTGCTCCGTCCGGCCGCTGCCGGTACCGGTGTCATCGCCGGTGGTCCGGTCCGCGCCGTGCTCGAGTGCGCCGGTATCCACGACGTGCTGTCGAAGTCGCTCGGCTCGTCGAACACGATCAACATCGTGCACGCGACGGTCACGGCCCTGAAGCAGCTCGAGGAGCCTCGTGCGGTCGCCGCGCGTCGTGGCCTCGAGTTCGACCAGGTCGCCCCTGCCCGCCTCGTGCGCGCAGAGGCCGAGGCCATCGCCGCACAGAAGGTAGGTGCCTGATGGCCGCGCGACTGAAGGTCACGCAGATCAAGTCCAAGGTGAGCGAGAAGCAGAACCAGCGTGACACGCTGCGCAGCCTCGGTCTCAAGCGGATCGGTGACACCACCGTCCGCCCCGACGACGCGCAGACGCGCGGTTACGTCAAGACCGTCGCACACCTCGTCAAGGTTGAGGAGATCGACTAATGGCTGAGAAGAACGAGGCCGTCGAGGCTGAGAAGGCCCCGAAGAAGGCTGCAGCTCCCAAGGCTGCCGCTGAGAAGAAGCCCGCCGCGAAGAAGGCTCCGGCCAAGACCGCTGCGTCCGCCGCCAAGGCTGACGCTCCGGCCAAGAAACCGGCCGCCAAGAAGGCTGCGCCTGCGAAGGATGCTCCGGCATCCCGCCCCGGCGTCCTGAAGGTGCACCACCTGCGTCCGGTCCCCGGATCCAACACCGCCAAGACTCGCGTCGGCCGTGGTGAGGGCTCCAAGGGTAAGACCGCCGGTCGTGGTACCAAGGGCACCAAGGCGCGCAACACCGTTCGCGTCGGCTTCGAGGGTGGGCAGATGCCGCTGCACATGCGCACCCCGAAGCTGCGCGGGTTCAAGAACCCGTTCCGCGTCGAGTACCAGGTCGTGAACCTGGAGAAGCTCGCGGAGCTGTACCCCAAGGGTGGCGATGTCACCATCGGCGACCTGGTCGCCAAGGGTGCCGTTCGCAAGAACGAGAAGGTCAAGGTTCTCGGAAACGGCGACATCGCCGTGAAGCTCACCGTTTCGGTCGACAAGGTCTCGGGTTCTGCCGAGCAGAAGATCGTCGCGGCGGGCGGATCCGTCAAGTAACCGCAAGATGAGAGGGGCCGGAGATTCTCCGGCCCCTCTCGTCGTTTCACACTCCGAGACCTCGCTCTGGGGCCGCATCCGGCGGGCCTGGTATCGGTGACGAATTCCGGGAACCCCGGATTGCGTTACCCTGGTCTTTCAGCCGTCCTTCGGGAATCGGCAACTTTTCAGGAGGAACGTCCTTGTTTAGCGCCATCGCGCGGATCTTCCGCACCCCGGACCTGCGTCGGAAGATCGGTTTCACCCTCGCCATCATCGCGATCTACCGTCTCGGCTCCAACGTCCCTGCGCCGTTCGTGAACTTCCCGAACGTCGAGGAGTGCCTCGCGGCGAACGCGGGCACCGACGGCCTGCTCGGACTGGTCAACCTCTTCTCCGGTGGCGCGCTGCTGCAGCTGTCGATCTTCGCGCTCGGCGTCATGCCGTACATCACGGCGACGATCATCACCCAGCTCCTTCGCGTGGTGATCCCGCACTTCGAGGCGCTGCACAAGGAAGGACAGGCCGGTCAGGCCCGTCTGACCCAGTACACGCGGTACCTCACCATCGCGCTCGCGCTCCTCCAGTCGACGACGCTCGTGACGGTGGCGCGAAGTGGCCAGCTGTTCGGATCCACCGATCTCGCCGCCTGCCAGCAGTTGCTGACCAATGACGTGTGGTGGGCGCAGCTGCTCATCATCATGACCATGACGGCCGGTACCGGTCTCATCATGTGGTTCGCCGAGCTGGTCACCGAGCGCGGCATCGGCAACGGCATGTCGCTGCTCATCTTCACCTCCATCGCCGCGACGTTCCCCGGTGCCATGGGCCTCATCTGGCAGACCAAGGGCTTCGAGGTCTTCCTCCTCGTGCTGCTGGTGGGAATCATCGTCATGGGGCTCGTCGTCTTCGTCGAGCAATCCCAGCGACGGATCCCCGTGCAGTACGCCAAGCGCATGGTCGGTCGTCGCACGTACGGCGGCACCAACACGTACATCCCGATCAAGGTGAACATGGCGGGTGTGATCCCCGTGATCTTCGCGTCGTCGCTGCTGTACATCCCGGCTCTCATCGCGCAGTTCAACACTCCGCAGGACGGATCCACGCCGCCCGAGTGGGTCAGCTGGATCACCGCGAACTTCACCACCGGCAACAGCCCGGTGTACATGGCCGCCTACTTCCTGCTGATCATCGGCTTCACCTACTTCTACGTGGCGATCACGTTCAACCCGGTCGAGGTCGCGGACAATATGAAGAAGTACGGCGGGTTCATCCCCGGCATCCGTGCGGGTCGCCCGACCGCCGAGTACCTCGACTACGTGCTCACCCGCATCACGCTCCCGGGCTCGCTGTACCTCGGTCTGATCGCGCTCATCCCGCTGATCGCACTGGCCACGGTCGGCGCTAACCAGAACTTCCCGTTCGGCGGCGCCTCGATCCTCATCATCGTGGGTGTGGGTCTCGAGACGGTCAAGCAGATCGACGCTCAGCTGCAGCAGCGACACTATGAAGGGCTCCTCCGATGACAGCATCCGCACGTCTTCTCATCGTCGGCCCGCAGGGCTCCGGCAAGGGCACGCAGGGCGTGCGCATCGCCGAGTCCTACGGCATCCCGGTCGTCTCGACCGGTGACATCTTCCGCGCGAACATCAAGGAGGGGACACCGCTGGGCCAGCAGGTCACGGCGATCCTCGACAAGGGTGACCTCGTTCCGGACGAGCTGACGAGCGAGATCGTGCGCGACCGACTGTCGCAGGACGATGCAGCCCACGGGTTCCTGCTCGACGGGTACCCGCGAAACACTGCGCAGGTCGCCCACCTGGAGTCGTTCCTCGCGGGGCGGGGGGAGTCGCTCGACGCGGTCATCCTCCTCGACGTGCCACGTGAGGAGAGCCTGGAGCGTCTGACGCTCCGCGCCACCGAGCAGGGCCGCTCCGACGACACCCCGGAGGCCATCGGCCACCGTCTCGACATCTACGAGCGGGAGACCGCTCCGATCATCGAGGTGTACGATGCCAAGGGCATCGTCGACCGCATCGACGGTACCGGCGCTCTCGACGACGTCACCGAGCGGATCACGGCGGCTCTGGCCGCCCGCGGCCTGCGCCTCGCGGCCTCCGCCTCCTGAGATGTTCCGCCGGTCGATCTACAAGACCCCGGCTCAGCTGCGAGCGATGGTGGAGCCTGGGCTCATCACGGCCGCAGCGCTGGATGCCGTCCGCCCGCTGATCAAGGCCGGCGTGACGACCCTCGAGCTGGACGCGATGGCCAACCGCACGATCCTGGCCCGCGGCGCGGAGTCGAACTTCCAGCTGGTGCGCGGCTACCACCACACGACGTGCATCTCGGTGAACGAGCAGGTCGTGCACGGGATCCCGGGTGAGCGCGTGCTGCAGCCCGGCGACATCGTCTCGGTCGACTGCGGCGCGCAGTTCAAGGGCTGGAACGGCGACAGTGCGATCACGGTCGTGGTTCCCGACCCGGAGCGGCCGGAACTGGTCGCGCAGCGCGAAGAGCTCTCCCGCGTGACCGAGGGATCCATGTGGGCGGGGATCGCCGCGATGGCATCCGTCTCGTCGATCGATGAGATCGGCGCGGCCATCCAGGACTACATCGAGGCTCAGGGCCCATCGGCGGTGTCGGGGGACCCGTACGGCATCCTCCGTGAGTATGTCGGGCACGGCATCGGCCGCAAGATGCACGAAGCCCCCAGTGTCTTCAACTACCGCACGCCCGACCGTGGCGAAGACGTCAAACCCGGTCTCGTGCTCGCGATCGAGCCGATGGTCACCGCGGGTGGGGATTCGACGTTCATCGAGGACGATGACTGGACCGTCACGACGGTCGACGGAACGGACGGCTCCCATTGGGAACATAGCGTCGCCCTGCATGATGGGGGTATCTGGGTGCTGACTGCGCCCGATGGCGGAAGAGCCGGACTCGCTCCATTCGGAGTCGAGCCTCGAGAGATCGGAAAGTAATGGCAGCGGCGAAGAGCAACACCAACTGGTTCGCGATCGGCGTCTCCATCGCCGTGGTCGTGGTGCTGGTGGCGATCGGTGGACTCGTGGTGTTCCTCAACAACCAGGCCACCTCGCCCGGCGCGGCACCGAAGGCCAACGACACGTTCAACTCAGAGACCGGTGCGATCTCGTTCGGTGACGGTGAGGACACTGTCGCGGTCTTCGTCGACTTCCAGTGCCCGATCTGCGCCAGCTTCGAGGAGCAGTACGGCGAGCAGCTGGAAGCCGCTGCCGCCGACGGTCGCATCACCCTCGAGTACCACCCCATCGCGATTCTGGACCGCTACTCGCAGGGCACCGAGTACTCGTCTCGCTCCGCCGGCGCGGCCTTCTGCGTTGCGGAGTCGAACCCGGATCTCTACCTCGACTACTCCAAGACGCTGTTCGACAACCAGCCGGCAGAGAATTCCGCGGGTCTCACCACGGATCAGCTCGCCGACTTCGCATCGCAGGTCGGCGCTGACGATGCGGTCTCGTGCATCACTGACGAGACCTATCGCAAGTTCGGAGCGGCGCAGGCGAAGGCTCATGAAATCGGCGGCACGCCGACCATCGAGGTCAACGGCAAGCGCCTCGACCTGCAGGCCGGCGAGATCACCGAGATGGAGAAGCTGATCGGTTGATCCGACAGCTGTCCGCCACGGGCGGTCAAGTTGCCGGATGACTCCGGAGCGTCTAACATAGATCTTTGGTGCTTTGTGCCTTGATTCGGCGTGTCCGTCGGCGCAGCACCACAAACCCAATCACCCACCGCAGATCGACCGATCTGCAGAAGCGTCAGCGAGGCTATGGCTAAGAAAGACGGTGTCATCGAGATCGAGGGCGTGATCTCCGAGGCTCTGCCCAACGCGATGTTCCGCGTTGAGCTCAGCAACGGACACAAGGTCCTTGCAACGATCTCCGGCAAGATGCGGCAGAACTACATCCGTATCATCCCCGAGGACCGTGTGGTCGTGGAGCTCAGCCCCTACGACCTGACCCGCGGCCGTATCGTCTACCGCTACCGCTGATCGGTCGAGAAGTAACGGCCTGCCCCTGCCTGGGGCGGTACGAAGACAGCGAACAGGAAACATCATGAAGGTCAACCCCAGCGTCAAGCCCATCTGCGATCACTGCAAGGTGATCCGCCGTCACGGCCGCGTCATGGTGATCTGCAAGAGCAACCCGCGTCACAAGCAGCGCCAGGGCTGAGTCCCCGGCGGGCCCGCCGATCCGC
>NZ_JBLVOH010000127.1:19152-20133 GCF_053543675.1 Microbacterium umsixpiens | reverse complement strand
CGACGGGCCCGAGCTGCGCGGCATCGCTCACGCACATCTCATAACTGAAAACACAACGGCAGGATCAGAACCCGCGGAAGCGGGGGACACCTCGGGGCGGAGGCCCGGGCACCGATCCTGTTCCACACCTCCACAACACCCAGGAGAACCGCATGGCACGTCTTGCCGGCGTTGACATCCCGCGCGACAAGCGCGTGGTGATCGCCCTTACCTACATCTACGGCGTCGGCCGTACCCGCTCGGTCGAGATCCTCAAGGCGACGGAGATCGACGAGAGCATCCGCGTGAAGGACCTCAGCGACGACCAGCTGATCGCCCTCCGCGACCACATCGAAGGCAACTACAAGGTGGAGGGTGACCTGCGCCGCGAGGTTGCAGCAGACATCCGCCGCAAGGTCGAGATCGGCTCCTACGAGGGCATCCGCCACCGTCGTGGTCTCCCGGTCCGTGGTCAGCGCACCAAGACCAACGCCCGTACCCGCAAGGGCCCGAAGCGCACCGTCGCAGGCAAGAAGAAGGCCCGCTAAGCGCGGCCCCAGGGACTAGGAGAACACTTTCATGGCTGCACCCAAGGCCGCCGCGCGCAAGCCGCGCCGCAAGGAAAAGAAGAACATCGCGCTGGGCCAGGCCCACATCAAGTCGACGTTCAACAACACGATCGTCTCGATCACCGACCCGTCCGGCGCTGTCATCGCCTGGGCATCGTCGGGTGGCGTGGGCTTCAAGGGCTCCCGCAAGTCGACCCCGTACGCCGCCGGTATGGCTGCCGAGTCCGCAGCCCGCCAGGCCGCGGAGCACGGCGTCAAGAAGGTCGACGTCCTCGTGAAGGGTCCGGGCTCCGGCCGCGAGACCGCGATCCGCTCGCTGCAGGCCGCCGGCCTCGAGGTGGGTTCGATCCAGGACGTCACCCCCCAGGCGCACAACGGCTGCCGTCCGCCGAAGCGTCGCCGCGTCTGATACGCGCCTCGAGCCGCTCGGCCC
>NZ_JBLVOH010000127.1:17408-19132 GCF_053543675.1 Microbacterium umsixpiens | reverse complement strand
CCCCCACGCCCGCGTACGGGCATCGACTTCCACAACTCAAAACCTCACCCCACCACATGTCATATAGCGGGCATGTGATCGAAAGGAACACAGAGTGCTTATTGCACAGCGTCCCACACTGACCGAGGAAAAGATCGTCGAGAACCGTAGCCGGTTCATCATCGAGCCTCTGGAGCCCGGCTTCGGTTACACGATCGGCAACGCGCTGCGCCGCAGCCTGCTGTCGTCGATCCCCGGTGCTGCTGTCACCAGCGTTCGCATCGACGGCGTGCTGCACGAGTTCAGCACCATCCCCGGCGTGAAGGAGGATGTCACCGAGATCATCCTCAACATCAAGCAGCTGGTCGTCTCCTCGGAGCGCGACGAGCCCATCACGGCGTACCTGCGCAAGACCGGTTCGGGCGAGGTCACCGCCGCCGACATCTCGGCTCCGGCCGGTGTCGAGGTGCAGAACCCCGAGCTCGTCATCGCGACGCTGAACGAGACCGCGAAGTTCGAGCTCGAGCTCACGATCGAGCGTGGCCGTGGCTACGTCTCGGCGACGCAGAACCGCAACGAGTACGCCGAGGCCGGTCAGATCCCGATCGACTCGATCTACTCGCCGGTCCTCAAGGTGAGCTACCGCGTCGAGGCGACTCGTGCCGGTGAGCGTACCGACTTCGACAAGCTCGTCCTCGACGTCGAGACCAAGTCGGCGATCAGCCCCCGCGACGCCGTCGCGTCGGCTGCGAAGACGCTCACCGAGCTGTTCGGTCTCGCCCGCGAGCTGAACGTCGAGGCCGAGGGCATCGAGATCGGCCCGGCGCCGGTGGAGGCTGTGAACTCCAGCGAGCTGTCGATGCCGATCGAAGACCTCGACCTGTCGGTCCGCTCGTACAACTGCCTGAAGCGTGAGGGCATCAACACTGTTTCGGAGCTCGTCGCCCTGTCGGAGACGCAGCTCATGAACATCCGCAATTTCGGCCAGAAGTCGGTCGACGAGGTGCGCGACAAGCTCATCTCGCTCGGTCTGTCGCTCAAGGATTCGGTGCCCGGTTTCGACGGCGCCCACTTCTACGGCGGCAGCGAAGACGAGTCCTTCTGAAACCCGACCTTTCTGACCAGGAGTTAGACGATTATGCCCAAGCCCACTAAGGGTCCCCGCCTCGGAGGCGGCCCCGCACACGAGCGCCTGATGCTTGCCAACCTCGCGGCGGCGCTCTACACCCACAAGTCGATCAAGACGACCGAGACCAAGGCCAAGCGCCTTCGTCCGCTCGCCGAGCGTCTGATCACCTTCGCCAAGCGTGGCGACCTGCACGCGCGTCGTCGCGTGCTGTCGGTCATCGGTGACAAGGAAGTCGTGCACATCCTGTTCTCCGAGATCGCACCGCTCGTCGCCGAGCGCGAGGGCGGCTACACCCGCATCACGAAGGTCGGCAACCGCAAGGGCGACAACGCTCCGATGGCCGTGATCGAGCTCGTTCTCGAGCCCGTCACCCCGAAGGCGAAGTCGACCAAGAAGGCTGCTGCTGCGCCGAAGGCCGAGAAGGCCGAGAAGGCGGAGAAGCCCGCCGAGGTCGTCGAGGAGACCCCCGCTGAGGAGGCTCCCGCCGAGGACGCAGCCGAGGCCGGCGCCGAGTCGCAGGCCGAAGGTGAAGCAGCCGAGGCTGCCGCTGAGGACGCTGTCGAGAAGAAGTCCGAGTAAGTACTTCGCTCACGAAGAAGCCCGCCGCCCCGTTTCG
>NZ_JBLVOH010000127.1:15016-17388 GCF_053543675.1 Microbacterium umsixpiens | reverse complement strand
TTCGTTTCCCGGATGACGGTGGTCGCGCCGGGGATGTCAGGGGGACGGGGGAGTGACCGAGACGACGATCGAGGTCATCGCGTCACTGGCGTTGATGTAGCGATGCGGCTGGCGGGAGTCGAAGGTGATCGACTCGCTGCCCACGATGATGTACGTCTGCCCCGCGATCTCGACGGTGAGTTCCCCGCTGATGACGAAGACGCACTCGGTCGACGGGTGGCCCCAGGGGTGTGCGGAGCTCGCGGCCCCCGGGGGGATGTCGGCGGTGAGGACTTCGAGGTCGCCGCGTCCCGGCGTCAGTCGCTCGTAGACGAAGCCCGCGTCGGATCCGCTGAGTCGATGCCGGGCGCCCGGCCGGCTGACGGACACGTTGGGGGCATCCGGATCGCTGAACAGCGTGGCGATCGAGGCTTCGAACACCTGGGCGAGCTTGCGCAGCGAACCGAGACTCGGGTCGGCCGAGCCGCTCTCGATCTGGCTGAGCATGCTGACCGAGAGGCCGGACAGGTCGGAGAGCTGCCGCAGGGTGAGACCCTTTGCGGCCCTGAGGGATTTGAGGCGTTCGCCGAGCACGTGATTCATCGATCCTTTCGATCGAACGGATGACTGTTGCATGTTCGATTTCAATGTGATTGTATCTTTTAATCGGATTGAAAATCTCGATCAGATTGAAATCCGTTCCCCCGAACGCGCGAGCAACCGGATCAACTTCCCAGAACTCTACTGCGTCCTGCCCCCTGATCACAGGAAGATCGACGATGACTTCATCCTTCGCGAAACCCCTCGCACTGGCCTCATCTCTCGCCGTCGCCGCACTCGTGCTCGCCGGTTGTTCAGCTTCATCGAACAATGCAGCCTCGGGCGGCGGTGGGACCCTCACGGTCGACACCTCGTTCGTGCTGAAGACCCTCGACCCGGGACTCGTCTACGAGCAGACCGGCAACATCATCGTGCACGCGCTGTACGACACGCTCGTGACGTACGAGGGCTCCGACGTCACCACTGTCGTGCCGGAACTCGCCAGCGAGTGGGTGCAGTCCGACGACGGCACGACCTGGACCTTCACGTTGAACCCGGACGCCACGTTCGCCGACGGCTCCGCGGTGACCGCGGAGGACGTCGTGTTCAGCCTCACGCGCCTGCAGAACCTCAAGGGGTCCTCCTCCCAGACCGTCGAGGGGCTGACCTTCGCCGCGGACGGTGACGACACCGTCGTCGTGACCAGCCCGACCCCGAACCCGAACGTCCCGGTCGTCCTCGCGATGCCCGCGGCGAGCATCCTGAACGCCGAGGAGGCGGAGAAGCTCGGCGCGACCGACGCGGCCGATGCAGCCTCCGCGGACACGATCGGCACGCAGCTCGACGAGGTCAGCCTCGGTTCCGGTCCGTACAAGATCAAGAGCTACGACTCGAGCTCGAAGGTCGTGCTCGAGGTGAACGAGGACTACTGGGGCGACGCCCCGGCCTACTCGCGCGTGGTCGTGCAGAACGTCGACGTCCAGAACCAGAAGCTCACGATCTCGCGCGCAAAGGCAGACGAGATCGCCCTGGATCTCTCCGGTCCACAGGCGGCCGAGCTCTCTGACGACCTCCAGGTCTCCGGGGTCGCCGACACCTCCTACTTCCTCAGCGTGAACCAGGATCCCGCCGTCTCGGAGATCACCTCCAACCCGGCGTTCCTCGCGGCGCTGCGTGCCAGCGTCGACGGTGCGGGGATCGCCGAGATCTTCGGTGAGGGCGCGACGGCCGCGGCCGGGCTCGTCCCGCCCGCATTCGGCGGCGCGCTCGACGAGTCCGAGGTGCAGCCGCAGGACATCGAGAAGGCGAAGTCGCTGCTCGAGGAGGCGGGCATCCCCGCGCCGAAGGTGAACCTGGTGTATCCGGCGATCACCTATCGTGGCGTCGACCTCGGCACCATCGTCACGAAGGTGCAGCAGGACGCGAAGAAGGCCGGAATCGAGATCGAACTCCAGCCCGAGCCGATCAACGTCTTCCTGCAGTCGCAGTCCGAGGGCAAGAACGAGATCAACTTCTCGCCGAACAGCCTGAACTACCCGGCCGCGGACTCGCTCGTGAACAACATGGCACCCGGCGCCTCGACCTCGACCCGCGCGGGATGGACCGTGGAGCGCGCAGATCCGCGCGCCGTCGAGGCCAGCGACGCCGTGAACGCCGAGGTGACGCCGGAAGGCCGTGCCGAGGCGATGATCGCCTGGCAGAAGGTCATGAACGAGACTTCGCCCTTCGTAGTCCTCGCGAACAACGCCGGCATCGTCGTCGCCACCTCGAACCTGGTCGGTGCGTCTTACACGCCGGCAGGCTGGACGGTCGACCTCGCGGCCATCTCCGCGAAGTAGTCCGCCGCGGTCGGC
>NZ_JBLVOH010000127.1:13980-14996 GCF_053543675.1 Microbacterium umsixpiens | reverse complement strand
GGCGGGCGGCCGACCTCCGGTTCTCACCACCTCACCGAAGGCGAACGAGCAATGCCAGCCCTCCTGCAGATGATCGGCCGCCGGCTGATCAGCGCGATCATCCTCCTCTGGGGGGTCACCGTCGTGACCTTCGCGCTCATGACCATCGTCCCCGGGGACCCGGCCGCCGCGAACCTGTCGCAGCAGGCCTACGACGACCCCGAGCTGCGTGCCGCGTTCGAGCAGAAATGGGGGCTGGACCAGCCCATCTGGGTGCAGTACGGCCGCTACATCGCGAACCTCTTCCAGGGTGATCTCGGTATCTCGCAGCAGACCCACCGCCCGATCACCCAGGACCTCGCGCAGTACATCCCCGCGACGCTCGAGGTGGCGCTGCCCGCCATGATCCTCGCGATCGTCATCGCCGTCGCGCTGGGCATGATCGCCGCCACCCGCAAGGGCTCGGCCATCGACGGCGGCATCCGCGGCGTGTCCCTCGTCGGGCTCTCGACCCCGCCGTTCTGGCTCGCCCTGGTCGCTCTGTACGTCTTCTTCTACGCGCTCGGACTCGTCCCCAACGGCGGGCGACTGAGCAACGAGTACGACCCGCCGCCCACCGTCACCGGTATGTACACGCTGGACGCCGTGTTCGCCGGGCAGTGGGACGTGTTCGCCGACGCCGTCTGGCACCTCATCCTCCCCGTCGGCATCCTCACCGCGCTCACCGTCTCGGGCCTGCTGCGCTTCGTGCGCTCCGCCATGATCGAGGTGCTGGACGCCGAGTACATCCGAGCCGCCACCGCGAAGGGCCTCCCGGCGCGGACGATCACCTGGCGCCACGTCTTCAAAGCGGGACTGCTGCCGGTGCTCACGGTGACCGGGCTGATGTTCGCCTCGCTGCTCGGTGGCGCCGTGCTCGTCGAGCAGGTGCTCTCGTGGCCGGGGCTCGGCCAGTACGCCTACAAGAGCGCCCTCTCGCTCGATCTGCAGGCGATCCTCGGCGTGACGCTGTTCATCGCCGTCGTCTACACCCTGAT
>NZ_JBLVOH010000127.1:13707-13960 GCF_053543675.1 Microbacterium umsixpiens | reverse complement strand
CTACACCCTGATCAACCTCCTCGTCGACGTGCTCTACACGATCGTGGACCCCCGGATCGGAGCGAAATGACCATCCTGTCCTCCGACCGGCTCGCCGTCGCGAAGGAGCCGCGTCGTCGCGGATTCCGTCGCAGCCGCCGGTTCACACCGCGCACCTCGTTCTGGACGCCGGTGACGGTGATCTCCTTCGGCGTGATCGCCGCGTGGATCCTCGCAGCGCTCCTCGCCCCGGTCATCGCGCCGTACGACCCGC
>NZ_JBLVOH010000127.1:6641-13687 GCF_053543675.1 Microbacterium umsixpiens | reverse complement strand
GCGGGCCGTTCCTGGACGCACCGTCGGCCGCGCACTGGATGGGGACGGACGACCTCGGTCGCGACGTGCTGAGCCGAGTGATCTACGGTGCCCAGCTCTCGCTGCCCCTCGCCCTCGCGATCGTCGTGTTCTCGCTGCTCGTCGGCGGGACCGTCGGCCTCGCGGCCGGGTACTTCGGCAAGGCGGCGGACAACGTGCTGATGCGCGTGGCCGACCTCGTGCTCGCGTTCCCGCAGATCATCCTCGCCATGGCGGTCGCCGCGGCCTTCGGGCCGAGCGTCGGAAACGCCGTGCTCGCGCTCGTGATCGTCTCCTGGCCGCTGTACGCGCGGATCATCCGCAGCTCGGTGCTCAGCGTGCGCGAGCAGGAATACGTCTTCTCCGGACGACTGCTCGGGTCGACGACCCTGAAGTCCATCGTCAAGGACGTCATCCCCAACAGCGCCGGCCCGGCGCTCGTGATGGCGACGATCGAGCTCGGCAACGCCATCCTCATGCTCGCCGCGCTGTCGTTCCTGGGCCTCGGCCCCCGGCCCCCGGCTGCGGAATGGGGCGCGATGATCGCCCTCGGCTCGCAGAATCTCGGGAACTGGTGGATCAGCCTGTTCCCCGGCCTCGCGATCCTCACGATCGTGATGGCCTTCAACCTGCTGGGAGACGCCGTTCAGGACTACCTGGATCCGCGCTCACGAAATGCGAGGAAGCGATGAGCGACGCGACGCTGCTCTCGATCGAGGACCTCTCCGTCGTCATGCCGACGCCGGAGGGCGAGATCGAGCTCGTGCACGACACGAGCATCCGGATCGGACAGGGTGAGGTCGTCGGCCTCGCCGGCGAGAGCGGCTCGGGAAAGAGCATGACGGCCTCGGCGGTCATGGGCATCCTTCCCGAGGGCGCGACCGCCTCCGGCCGGGTCCTGTTCGAGGGGCGTGATCTGCTGACCCTCAGCACCCGGGAGCTCAACGAGGTGCGCGGCAATCGCATCTCCATCGTGTTCCAGGATCCGACCGCCGCACTGCACCCGCTGCTGCGGATCGGCACGCAGATCACCGAGCACCTCATCCACCACACCGGTGTGAGCCAGAAGCAGGCGCAGGCGCGAGCGATCGAGCTGCTCGATCTCGTGCGCATCCGCGACCCGCACCAGGCGATCACGGCGTATCCGCACCAGTTCTCCGGAGGCATGCGGCAGCGTGCGGCCATCGCGATCGCGCTCGCGTGCGAGCCCCGCCTGCTGATCGCCGACGAGCCCACCACCGCGCTCGACGTCACAGTGCAGGCCGGCATCCTCCGCCTGTTCGACCGTCTGGCGCGCGAGACGGGGGTGTCGATGCTGTTCATCACGCACGACCTCGGGGTGATGAGCGCGATCGCCGACCGGACCTACATCTTCAAGGACGGCACCGTCGTCGAGCACGGTCCGACGAACGAGATCCTCAACACGCCGTCGCACGAGTACACCCGCGCGCTGATCGCATCCAGGGCGCAGTCGCTGGCCGCGCAGCGCACCCACCGAGGAGGCGCACGATGAGCGCGTTGGAGATCGACGACGTCGTCGTCACGCACCGCCGGCGCGGCGCCCCGCCCGTGCACGCGGTGAAGGGCGTCTCGCTGACCGTCGAACGCGGCCGGATCGTCGGACTCGTGGGGGAGTCGGGATGCGGAAAGTCATCGCTCGCCCGGGTCGCCGTGGGGATCGACCGTCCGACCTCCGGCACGGTGCGCTTCGACGGAGAGCCGCTGCATCCGCTCACGATGCGCCGCCGCCCGAGCCGCGACCGCGGGTTGCAGATGGTGTTCCAGAACCCGTACGCCTCGCTGAGTCCCCGTCGCTCGATCGGAGCGCAGCTGCTGGATGGCGCTCCCGATGCGCTGGAGCGATCCGCCCGTGCTGCCGAGGTCTCGCGACTGCTGCGACTGGTCGGACTCGACGAGTCGGCCGCCTCTCGCTACCCCACCCAGTTCTCGGGTGGTCAACGGCAACGGCTCGCGATCGCCCGTGCGCTCGCCGCCCAGCCCAGCGTGATCGTCGCCGACGAGCCGGTCACGGCCCTCGATGCCTTCTCGTCGGCGCAGATCGTCGAGCTGCTGCAGGGCCTCGTCCGCGAACTCGGCATGGCGATGCTGTTCATCTCGCACGACCTGTCGCTGGTGCGGGCCATCGCCGACGAGACGGCCGTGATGTACGCGGGTGAGATCATCGAGCGCGGGCCCAGCGAACAGCTGTGGCAGCACGCAGAGCACCCCTACACGCAGCGCCTCATCGATGCCATCCCGGAGATCGGCCCGACGAAGCGGCTGCCGGGCAGAGAAGAAGACCTCGCGGAGGCCGTCGCGGCCCCCGCCACGGGAGGAGAAGCATGATCACCATCGCCGAGGACCGCCGCGTCCTCCTCACCGGAGCCCGCATCTTCGACGGGCGCTCCGAGCACCTGCGGGACGGGCTCGACATCCTCGTCGACGCCGACGGAGTGATCGCGGGGCTCGGCGCCACCGGCACCCTCGATGCCGGCGACGCACGGGTCATCGACCTGGCCGGCCGGATCCTCAGCCCGGGGCTGATCAACATGCACGTGCACCTGGGGCTCGCGCTGCCCGGGACGGCCGGGGCGGAGATTGCCTCCAAGGGCGACCCCGACCTGCTGCTGGTGATGGCCGACAGCGCCCGACGCACCCTGCATGCCGGCGTCACCACCGCGCGGCTGGTCGGCGAGAGCCGCTACCTCGACTTCGCCCTGCGCCGCGGCATCGACGCCGGGATCATCGCGGGCCCACGGCTGTACACCGCCGGACACGCACTGTGCTGCACCGGTGGGCACGGGTGGGAGTCCGACGCACTGGAGGGCGACGGCGCCGACGACCTGCGTCGGCTGACGCGCCTGCAGATCCGTCACGGCGCCGACCTGATCAAGGTCTGCATCTCGGGCGGGATCGCGGGGGAGCACGAGCAGATCGACACCCCGCAGCTGACCGACGACGAGATGGCCGCCGTCATCCAGACCGCGCATGACTGGGGCCGCAAGGTCACCGCGCACGTCGGGCCGTCCGAGACGCTGCGGCGTGCCATCGAGCTCGGCCTGGACTGCGTCGAGCACGGCTACGAGCTGACCCGTGAGGTCACCGATCTGATGAGCGAGCGCGGCGTCTGGTACGTGCCGACCATCACGGTCAGCCGGTGCGAGGAGTTCTTCGACGCGCAGGGCGTGCCCACCTGGATGAAGGAGCGCGCGCTCGGTGCGGGCCCGCGTCACTGGGAGAGCCTCGAGAACGCGATCGCGAGCGGGGTGCGCATCGCCATGGGCACCGACATGCCGCCCGCCGCGGACTTCGACGGCACGACCGCGACGGTGCGCGAGATGGAGTTCATGGTCGACGCGGGCATGACCTCGCTGGACGTCATGCGCTCGGCCACCTCGTACGCGGCGGAGCTGCTCGGAGCTGACGACCTCGGCGTCGTCGAGGTCGGTGCGAGGGCGGACTTCATCGCCACGGACGCGGATCCGACAGCGGATGTGGCTGCGCTGCGCGGAATCGACTGGGTCATGCAGGGCGGCGCCGTGCTGCGGGACGACCGGGCCGGACGGTGAACACCCCGACCTCGGGCACCTCGACCGTGCGCATCGCCGACGAGTACGTCGCGACACTCGCTGACCACGAGCCGGCCGCCGCGCAGGCGCTGGGCGTCACCGCGCAGGATCGACTGCCCGATCTCAGCGCCGAGTGGGCGGTCGAACGCCGCGCGCTCGCCGTGCGCACGCGCGACGCGCTGGCGACCGTCGAACCGACGACGGAGGATGCAGCGCTGCACGCCGCTCTTCGGGAGCGCATGGACAGCGACATCGCCCTGTTCGACACCGGCTTCACGGCGCGGCTGCTCGCACCGCTGGCGACACCGGTGCATCTGGTGCGCGAGGCGTTCGACGACGTCACCGTCACGGATGACGCCGCCGGCGACGAGATCATCACCCGCCTGTCGGGGGTGCCCCGGGCGCTGACCCAGCTCGACGACCGCCTGAAGTGGGCGCGCGCGGCGGGGGAGCGCGGCGAATTCATCGGCACCGGCATCGCCGCGGAACGGCAGGTGCGTGAGGTCGCGGATCAGATCGCGGGCTGGATCGACCCCGACGGAGTCGACTACTTCCGATCCCTCCGCGCGACAGACCTGTCCGCCTCCCGCCGCATCGCCCTGGATCGTGCGGCACTCGCGGCGACCGACGCGATGGCGGGGTTCGAGCGGATGCTGCGCGACGAACTGCTGCCCCATGCGCCACGGCAGGATGCCGTCGGTGAGAGCGTCTATCGCGCGACCGCGCAGAGCTTCCTCGGCACCGAGCTCGACCTCGACGAGGTGTACGACTACGGCTGGCACGAACTCGATCGACTGTGGCGGCAGGCGCGCGGTGTCGCGGGAGAGATCCTCGGCACCGGCGCGCCGGCAGACGTCTCGGTCGCTGCACGCACGCTCGCGCAGGACCCGGGGCACCGCGTCGATGCGGACGACGTCGTCGGCTGGCTGCGCGATCGCCTGGACTGGACCCTGGATCGGGTCGACGGCACGGCCTTCGCGCTGCCCGCGGATGTGCGCGATGTCGACATCGTCGTTCCGCGGGCCGCGAAGGGCGTCGTCTACTACACGCCCGGAGCGCCCGACGGCTCGGCGCGCAGCAAGATCGTCTGGACGATCCCCGCCGGAGCGACGTCGGTGCCGACCTGGCAGGAACTCACGAGTCTCCACCATGAGGGCGTCCCCGGGCACCACCTCGAGCATGCGGTGAACCGGGCCAATGCGTCCCTGCACCCCTGGCAGCGCTACCTGTGCGAGATCCACGGGTATGCCGAGGGCTGGGCGCATTACTCGGAGGCGCTGTCGGACGAGCTGGGTCTGCTGCGCGATGCCCCGGAACGGCTGGGGATGCTGCTCGGACAGCTGTGGCGCACGGTGCGCATCGTCGCCGACATCGGTCTGCACACCGGCCGGCCGCTGCGGCGCAACGAAGTCACCGACCAGACGGAGTGGACGCCGGCGATCGCCCGCGACTTCCTGGTGCACTACGGCCTCGTCGATCCCGTGACCGCACGGTTCGAGGTGGACCGCTACCTCGGCTGGCCGGGGCAGGCCCTGGCGTTCAAGGTCGGCGCGAAGCTCTGGGCCGAGGCGCGCACGGCGAGCACCGCATCCACACTCGACTTCCACACCCGGGCCCTCGCGCTCGGACCGATGGGGCTCGCGCCGCTGCGCGAGCGTCTGCTGCAGGATCTGACGAAGGAACACGCATGACCGCCACCGCCGAACTCGAGCACTTCATCGTCGACCTGTACCAGGACCTCGCCGACCGTGCCGCGTTCGATGCGCGCCTCGCCGACGACGTGACGGTGTGGGAGACGCCCTGGCCGACGCTCATGCACGGCATCACCGAACTCGACGAGCTGCGGGGGCCCGCCGCCGACCCCGAAGAGCGCCGGCGGAACCTGCCGAGCGTCGTGCCGACCGGCATCGTCACGAGCGACTTCGGTGACACCGGGGTGATCCGGTACGTGCTCGAGGTGCGCCCTGCGGCGGGCGAGCCGCTGGTCGAGGTCGTGCGCGTCACGGATGTGGTGCGCCGAGACGCGGACGGATGGCGGATCGTGCACCACCACGCCCAGGACATGCCGGTCGAGTGAGTCGGACGAGTCGGAGCAAGGAGAGACAGATGGACCGCAACACCGTCGACTGGCACGGGTACATTCCCGCGATCACCACCCCGTTCACGCGCGAGGGGGAGCTGGATCCCGTCGCGTTCGAGGGACAGATGCAGTGGCTGGCCGCGCAGGGGATGCACGGCGTCATCCTCGCCGGCACCTCCGGCGAGTGGTTCAGCATGACCGAGGCCGAACGGGCAGAGCTGTTCGCACTCGGCGGCCGGTTCCGCGCGGACATGCGCGTGATCGGCGGCTGCAACGCGTTCACGGCGGCCGAGGCGATCCGGCACGCGCACGCGGCGGAGGAGGCCGGGCTCGACGGCATCCTCGTGACGCCGCCGCCCTACATGGTGCCCACCCGCGAGGAGATCGTGGCCTTCTACCAGGAGGTCTCCGACGGCACATCGCTCCCCGTCACCGTGTACAACTGGCCGCGCGGCTGCATCGTCGACCTGAGCCCGGACCTCCTGAGCGAACTGGCCGACATCGAGAACGTCGTGGCGATCAAGAACTCCACCGGCGACTTCCGGGCTTTCCTCGACGCCATGTATCTCGTGGAGGATCGCGTGCGCTACTTCGGCGTCCCGACGAACGCGCTCGGAGCCGACCTCGCGACGCTCGGTCACGGAGACGGTCTCATGGGCTCCGGAGCCCCGCTCGGCAACGACCACCCCGGCTTCTGGGATGCGCTCGCCGCGGGGGATCGGGCGCGGGCGATCGAACTCGGCGCTCGTGATCGCGTGGTCATGACCAGCTGGTTCGGGCCGGACTACGGCGCGCAGTTCGGAAACCAGCAGGCGATCATGAAGACCGCCCTTCGGTTGCAGGGCGTTCCGGCCGGTTTCGTCCGCCGCCCCCTGCTCGAACTCTCGACCGAGCAGGTGGACCGTGTCCGCACCACGCTGGAGGGGCTCGGCATCGCGACCGTGCCGTTGTCGTGAGCATGCGGTACGACGCGGTCGTCATCGGCGGTGGCCTGCTCGGCGGGGCACTGACCTGGATGCTGGCACGCGAGGGCGCCTCCGTACTGCTGCTGGAGAAAGACCAGTTGAACCAGCACGCCTCCGGCCAGAACGCCGGCAGCCTGCACTTCCAGCTCGAGTATCGGATGGTCGAGAACGGGTGGGAGTCGGCGCGCACCGCCGCCGCAGCCATGCCCCTGCATCTGGACGCCGCCGAGGCCTGGACGCGGCTGGGAGAGGAGCTGGGCGAATCGGTCGGCGTCGTGCAGCGCGGCGGCTTCATGCTCGCCGAGACGGCCGAGCAGGTCGCGGTGCTCGAACGCAAGGTCGGTCTCGAGCAGGAGTGGGGGCTGGATGTCACCCTCCTCGACGGTGATGAGGCGCGGCGCATCGCGCCCTACC
>NZ_JBLVOH010000127.1:5221-6621 GCF_053543675.1 Microbacterium umsixpiens | reverse complement strand
GTCGGAGTCGGTGCTCGCGGCCGCCTTCTGTCCGATCGAGGGCAAGGCCGAGACGCGCACCGCGGGGCCCGCCCTGGTGCGGGGTGCCGTGAAGCTCGGCGCAGAAGTCCGCACGCACACCCGTGTGAGCGGGCTCGAGCGCGACGCGCGCGGCTGGAAGGTGACCGCCGCCGGTCCGGACTCGACGTTGAGCATCCACGCCGACACGGTGATGATCGCCGCGGGGGTGTGGACCACGGAGTTGGGCGCGCTCGCCGGGGCCGACCTGCCGACCATCCCGCTGGCTCTCATGATGAGCGTGAGCGCGCCGGTCGAGCCCTTCATCGGACACCTGATCCAGCACGCCGGCGCCAAGCTCTCGCTCAAGCAGACGAAGGACGGCACGGTGCTGATCGGCGGGGGGTGGCCGGCAGCACTCAGCCGCCGCGCGGGCTCCCCGGACCTGGAGACGCGTCCTCGCCTTCTCCCGGAGTCCATCGTGGGCAACGCCCGCGCGGCGATCGGCGTGGTGCCGGGCACAGCCCGACTGCCCATCGTGCGGTCCTGGGCGGGGACCACGACGGTCACGCCGGATCAGCTGCCACTCGTGGGAGAGGTGCCCGGATGCCCGGGGATGTTCGTGGCCACCGGCGGATCGGCCTTCACGCTCGGGCCGAGCTTCGCCCATTCCCTCTGCGACCTGGCCGCCGGTCGCACACCCCACATCGACCTGCGGCCCTACGCCCCGGACAGATTCGGAGTCATGGCATGAACGACCAGCCCCTCGCCGATCGCGCGGTGCCGCGGCGACTGGATGTGTCCTTCGTCGTGGACGGTCGGTCCGTGCGCGCCGCTGCGGGGGAGACCGTGGCGGCGGCGATGCTGGCCGAGGGCGAACGGTGCTTCGCTCGGCGGGGCGGCGAGCAGCGCGCGCCGCTGTGCAACATGGGCACCTGCTTCGAGTGCGCGATCACGGTCGACGGCGTGCCGATGACGCGCACCTGTCTGACCACCGTCCGCGACGGCATGAACGTGCGGACCGGCGCATGAGCGCCGACCTCTACGACCTCGCGATCGTCGGGGCAGGACCGGCCGGTCTGGCCGCGGCGCTGCAGGCGCATGCGCAGGGTCTCCGGACGCTCGTGATCGACGAGCAGCGCGCCGCCGGGGGACAGATCTTCCGTCAGCCGCCGACCGAGTTCGACGAGCCGGTGCGGTCTCCGGTCGGGTATCCCTGGGCGGCGGATCTGCTCGCGGATGCCGCCGCGGCGACCGGCATCGACTGGTGGTTCGAGTCGACCGTGTTCGGCGTGCTCGACGCGCGCTCGACCGGGCGCGACGATTTCGAGGTGCTCGTCACGGGCCCTCAGGGTTCGCGGCGCGCGCACGCGCGGAGGCTGCTCGTCGCCACCGGCGCCGAC
>NZ_JBLVOH010000127.1:4547-5192 GCF_053543675.1 Microbacterium umsixpiens | reverse complement strand
CGGGTGGCGATCCCCGGATGGACGATGCCTGGCGTGCTGATGGCCGGCGCGGCACAGGGGCTCCTGAAGGCACAGCATTTGCGGGCAGCGGGTCCGGTCGTGCTGGCGGGTTCGCATCCGCTGATGCTGATCGTGGCCGCCCAGCTGGTCCGTTCGGGGGCTGAGGTGACGGAGGTGGTCTTCGCCCGCGGAGTGCCCTCCGTGCGCGAGCTGTTCCTCGCCGCTCCGGCCGTGTCCGGGCACGTGCGCCTGCTGGCCGAGCTGGCAGGCTGCGTGCTGACCCTCGTGCGGCACTGCGTCCGGATCACGACGTCGACGGTCCCCACGGCGATCGTCGGCGACGGTGGCGTGAGTGGCATCCGACTGGCGAAGGCCGACCGGGCGTGGCGCGTGCGCGGACCCGAGCGCGAGGTCCCGGCGCGGACCGTCGTCCTCGGGTACGGTTTTCAGGCCTCCACCGAGCTCGCGCGTCAGCTCGGATGCCCGGTGCGATGGGACTCCGCTGCCGGCGGATGGCTGGTGGACGTCGACGGGAACTTCGAGACGGGCCTGCCAGGGGTCTTCGTCGCGGGCGAGCCCACCGGTGTCTCCGGGGCCGAGCAGTCACGGGCGGAGGGGGCCGCGGCTGCGGCGGCGATCGCCGCC
>NZ_JBLVOH010000127.1:4119-4527 GCF_053543675.1 Microbacterium umsixpiens | reverse complement strand
GTGGACGCCGTGCGTGCTCGCGCGATCGAACGGGACCTGCGCCGCTCCCGACGGTTCGCCGCGGTCGTGCAGCGGATGTTCGCGCCCGAGCGACCCGGCCTCACGGCGCTCGCCTCCCCGGCGACGACGGTCTGTCGGTGCGAAGGGATCCCGCGATCGGACATCGACGGATTCCTGCAGGCGAACCGGCATGCCGACACCGTGGATGCGGTCAAGCTGAGCTGCCGGACGGGCATGGGGCCCTGCCAGGGTCGGTACTGCGAGACGACTGTGGCCGGTGCGGTCGCGGCGGCGCGCGGGGGAACGGTCTCCGACGCCGGTCGCTTCGCCGCCCAGCTGCCCGTCAAGCCGGTGTCCCTGCAGACGTACGCCGACCTCTTCGACGCGGACTGAGCGAGGTGGGGGGCC